>NZ_JBQEMR010000032.1:0-44259 GCF_052045015.1 Stenotrophomonas sp. 22692 | reverse complement strand
GGCATGGATGCCGCGGCCAAGCCCCCATGGACGGGTTCACGGCGTCCCCCGCCACCGGACCCACCCCGCCATACCCCAGGAAACCAGCTTTCGACGTTGCTGTTGCCGTTGCCGTTGCTCCTGCCTCTGCGGGTGCAGGGCGCAGCCCTGCCAGAACCCCAACACCCCGTACTTGCAACGGTCATCATCCCGGTCCACACTTCGTTGCCGATCTGAAGACGGCAACGATGACCCACAAGATCCCGCTGTTGATCGACACCGACCCCGGTGTGGACGACGCCCTGGCCCTGCTGATGGCCTTCGCCGATGAACGGCACGACGTGGTCGCCCTGACCATCGCCGCCGGCAATGTCGGCCTCGAATACACCGTCCGCAACGCCCTCAAGCTCTGCGACATCGTCGGCCGCGCCGACGTGCCGGTGTTTGCCGGCAGCCCGGATCCGCTGCTGCATCCCTACGTCGACGCTGCCCACGTGCATGGCCGTGACGGCTACGGCGACGTGGACCTGCCGCCGCCGAGCCGCCAGGCCGAAGCCGAGCACGCCGCACTGGCCATCCTGCGCCTGTCGCACGAGCACGCCGGCGAACTGATGCTGGTGATGCTCGGCCCGCTGACCAACCTGGCCCTGGCGCTGAAGCTGGACCCGACCCTGCCACAGCGCATCAAGCGCATCGTGGTGATGGGCGGCGCGGTCACCTGCCACGGCAACATCACCCCAGCGGCCGAATTCAACATCGCCTTCGACCCGGAAGCGGCGCACGTGGTGTTCACTTCGTTCAAGCACCTCCTGGTGTCGGACTGGGAGGCTACCGTCGCCCATGGCCTGCCGCTGCAGGACGCCGAGAAGTGGCTGCAGGCCGATTCCGATCGCGCCCGTTTCTACGAGCTGATCTCGCGCAAGACCCGTGGCCTGTCCGAAGACAGCAAGGGCGGGCGCTGGTACACCGCCGATGCGGTGGCCATGGCCTGGGCGCTGAACCCGGAAGGGCAGCTGCGGGTCGAGTCGCGCCCGCTGAACGTGGAGCTGAACGGCACGTTCAGCCGCGGTGCCACCATCGTCGACTGGAACCGCCAGACCGGCCAGCCGGACAACTGCGATCTGCTGATGGCCTACGACCAGCAGCGTTTCGAGGCCCTGGTGCGCCAGGCCCTGGGCGCGGACTGAAGCCGATTGACCCGCACCGGTTGCCCCGAGCGGCAACCGGTGCTTATAATGCCGCTCTTGACCACCAGCCCATTTACGGTGTGAGCCCATGAAGGCCGATATCCATCCGAACTACCGCGACGTCGTCTTCCATGACGTCACCTCCGATTTCAAGATCCTGACCCGCTCGACCATGGCGACGAAGGAAACCATCAAGTGGGAAGACGGCAACGACTACCCGCTGGTGAAGGTTGAAATTTCCTCGGCTTCGCACCCGTTCTACACGGGCAAGCACAAGGTCATCGACACCTCGGGCCGTATCGACAAGTTCCAGAAGCGCTACGCGCGCTGATCTGTCGATCCAGCTTCGAACCGACGGCCGCGCTCTGCGCGGCCGTTTGTTTTTCCCCAACGCCAACCCAACGGGCGTTTGGATGGACGGAACACTGCGTTCGTGTGACAACACTTTTGCCGATCCGGGCCGCTCAACGGCCGGCGTCTGGTCGCCTGTCGTATACGACTTCTGTCTAGCGCCGGGCAAATGCTGCTGTGCGATAATGACCTGATCCCCGGCACAGGCCGAGGACGTCATTCACGTGCCTGACCAATGCGCTTGGGCAGGCGCCTTCCCATGAAGGAGCGCACACAGTGTCCGATCTTGATCAGGTCACGCTCAACGCCGGCGATAAGTCGGTCGTTCTGCCCGTCATCAAACCCACCCTTGGCAACGACTGCGTCGACATCGCGAAGCTGACCAAGGAAACGGGGTATTTCACCTACGATTCCGGCTTCACCGCGACGGCCAGCTGCAAGTCCGCCATCACCTACATCGACGGCGACAAGGGCGTGCTGCTGTACCGCGGCTACCCGATCGAACAGCTGTCGGAAAAGTCGAGCTACGTCGAAGTGGCCTACCTGCTGATCAACGGCGAGCGCCCGAGCGCCGAGCAGCTGAAGGCCTTCACCGATGAGCTGGCTGCCGAAGCCAACGTCGACGATTCGATCAACACCCTGATCGGCAGCTTCGCCAAGGATGCCCATCCGATGGCGATCCTGACCGCCGCCATCGCGCAGCTGTCGGGCATCTATCACGCCTCGCTGGACCTGTCCGACGCCGAACAGCGCCGCCAGGCCGCCGTGCGCCTGATCGCCAAGGTGCCGACCCTGTCGGCGCTGATCTACCGCCACGGCAAGGGCCTGCCGGCCAACAAGCCGGACACCTCGCTGGACTATGTCAGCCGCTTCCTGAAGCAGACCTTCGAGTCGGCTGACGGCCAGTACGATCTGAACCCGGACGTGGTCAAGGCGCTGGACCTGCTGTTCATCCTGCACGCCGACCACGAGCAGAACGCCTCGACCTCGACCGTGCGCCTGGTCGGTTCGACCGGTGCCAACCCGTACGCGTCGGTCGCCGCTGGCGTCACCGCGCTGTGGGGTCCGGCCCACGGCGGTGCCAACGAAGCCGTGCTGAAGATGCTGGAAGAGATCGGCACTGCCGACAACGTCGAGTCCGCCGTGGTCAAGGCCAAGGACAAGACCTCCGGCTTCCGCCTGATGGGCTTCGGCCACCGCGTCTACAAGAACTTCGACCCGCGCGCCAAGGTCATCGGCGAGATGACCAGCAAGGTGCTCAAGCAGCTGGGCGTGCAGGATCCGCTGCTGGACGTGGCCGTGAAGCTGGAACAGGCCGCGCTGCAGGACGAGTACTTCGTCGCCCGCAAGCTGTACCCGAACGTCGATTTCTACAGCGGCATCATCTACAAGGCGCTGCAGATCCCGACCGAGATGTTCACCGTCATGTTCGCCCTGGGCCGTACCTCCGGCTGGGTGTCGCATTGGCTGGAACAGCAGGTCGACCCGGAAATGAAGATCGGCCGTCCGCGCCAGGTCTACACCGGCAGCGACGTGCGCGACTACCAGGGCTGATCGCCCGCGTAGGTTGTGCCGAGAACGCCCCGCATCCGCGGGGCGTTTTTTTTTGCGCGGACCTGGTAGGTGCGGACCGTTGGTCCGCACGATTTCGGCGCCCGCGAAAAATCATCCACGCATGGCGTGGATCTACCACCGCATCCGCCTCCGGTAGGTGCCAACCTTGGTTGGCACGCGCTTCATCGCGCCAAGACCGCGTGATTCAAGGGTCTCGCCAGCTTCACAACCGCTCGCGCAGCCTCAGGACGCCAGCTGCATCCGCAGCACCTGAAATGGAGCGTCCATCCCGATGAGTACCCGATTCGACCCACCCGAGAGCGGCCCGCTTGGTCCCGACGTCGCCACTGTCGTCACCGCCCCCATCGTCGCCCCTCCCAGCGAAAGCGCCGTTTCCTGGGGCGCGATCTTCGCAGGTGCCGCCGCTGCCGCCGCACTCTCCCTCATCCTGCTCATCCTCGGTGTCGGCCTTGGCCTCTCCTCGGTGTCGCCGTGGTCGTTCGAAGGCGTCAGCAAGGAAACCTTCGGCTGGTCCAGCATCGCCTGGCTCACCTTCACCGCACTGGCCGCCTCCGGCCTGGGTGGCTACCTGGCTGGCCGCCTGCGCACCAAATGGACGCAGATCCATGGCGATGAAACCTATTTCCGAGATACCGCGCACGGCTTCGTGTCGTGGGCCGTGGCCACGCTGCTGACTGCGGGCCTGCTGACCTCGGCCATCGGCGGCGTGCTGGGCGCCGGTGCAAAGGTGGCGGGTGCCACTGCAGGCGCTGCCGCATCCACGGCCGGCGTTGCCGCCGCAGGTGCCGGTAGCGCCGCCGCGGCCGCACCGGAAGGCGACCTCAACTATTGGGTGGATTCCCTGTTCCGCAATGCCACCAACCCCGGTGCTGCCGATCCCGCGGCGCCGCCACCGCCGGGCGCGCCGTTGGATCCGAACGCGGCTCCGGCGCCGGCACCGAATGCGGGCCCACGCGAGGCCGGCATGGCGCCGCCGCGCCCGATGCCGGGTCGTGCGCCGGCCGGCGACCGTCGCGAACTGCGCGCCGAAGTGAACCGCATCATCGTCAACAGCCTGCAAGGCGATGGCTTCGACCCGGCCGACACCCAGTACCTGTCGCAGCTCATCGCGCGCGAAACCGGCATGAGCCAGGCCGAAGCGCAGGCCCGTGTGACCGATGTGCAGACGCGCATGCGTGCCGCGCTGGAGAAAGCCAAGACCACCGCCAAGCAGGCGGCCGACGATGCCCGCAAGGCAGCAGCGTATGCCGCACTGTGGCTGTTCATCACCCTGCTGATCGGCGCGTTCTTCGCCAGCCTCAGCGCCACCTGGGGCGGCCGCCGCCGCGACCTTTGAACGAGGAGACCTGAGATGAAAATGATTCTGCTCTGGCTGTTGGGCGTGCCGATTCCGCTGCTGATCCTGTACGCAATCTTCTTCTGAGATTGCATCGTTGAGTGGAGCCGTCAGGCCGCCGTAAGGCGGCCTGATGCCATCCCGCTGTGCGTGTGCATGTGTTTGCAGCGTCGAGCGATGCTCGAGTCATGCGCGCCGTGCGAACAGCAGTCGAGCATGGCTCGACTCTACAAAAGCATGGCTTGGCAGCTGAACTACGCCTCCGCGTACCGGTTGGGCGAACACCCCAGCACACGCCGGAAGGCCGCAGAAAATCCGCTCGGAATGGATGCTGAAAGAGGCGTTGGGTCCGCGATGAATGGTTTCTGACGTCGGATGTCGTTTTCACATCTTTTCGGAGTTATTGCATGGGCGTCACTATCGAGGCGAGGGAAGCTGTGGGCACTTATCCCTGCATGGACAACACCATGAACCGACGACTCACCCTTGCGCTCATCGCCACCACGTTGAGCCTGCTCAGCGCTGGGGCCTTCGCCCAGTACACCGGCCCGGGCGCCACCCATGCCGTCACCACGGTTGCCGAGGCGCGCGCCCAGCGTGACGACCAGCCGGTGGTGCTGCGGGGCACGCTGGTGGCCAGGATCGGCCATGAGCGCTACCGCTTCAAGGACGCCACCGGCGAGATCGATGTGGAAATCGACGACAAGGATCTGCCCAGCCACCAGGCCGTCAGCGCGACCACCGTGGTGGAGCTGCACGGTGAGGTGGATACGCACCGCTTCAAGCCGACCGACATCGACGTGGAGCACGTCACCGTAGTGCCCGTGCGTTGAAGGTCGTTCGCGATTTCTACACGTAGCGTCGAGCAGTGCTCGGCTCATGCGCACACGGTGCACCTCAAGCGATAGTCGAGTATCACTCGACGCTACAAATGCAACGCAATGAGGTTTCTTGCATTCAAGTCGTGAGGAAATTTGCATAATCCTCAAACATTGAAAGCCCTCAAGAATTCTTCTTAACGTTCAGTTATTTAGGAATTGTTGCATGGCCTGCGTGCGGTAGGCCTACCTACCATTCTCTCGTCGCCCGTGACCACCTCCACGGGCGGCGCCTCCCTCCCTTTCTCCTTGGGGAGGGGGGCTTTCATATTCCCCCTGTCCGAGAGAGACACACATGCACGCCATTCTGAAGAAGGCCACGCTCGCTGCAGCGCTGGCCACTGTTTCGCTGTCCGCCAACGCGTTCGACGCCGACATCAAGGTCTGGGCCAACGTCGACCCGACCCTGGCCCTGCTCAAGGCCGATGGCACCGCGCTGGATTCGGTGGTCAACATGGTCCACAACCCGGTCACCGGCCTGGTGCCGTGGACCCAGCAGGTGCGCATCTACTCCAACGATGACGACAAGGACATCGAAGTGCGCGTCGGCAGCGCTCCGCAGCTGCTCAATACCGATGGCAGCGGTGCCCCGGTGCCGCTGACTGTCAGCCTCAACGGCAAGGCGCTGACCGTGGCCGCGCAGGACTTCGCCGCGTCCGACCTGTTCGACGGCGCACTGGAGGGCGCATCGATCCCGATGCCGCTGCGTATCGCGCAGACCACCCAGGCGCCGATCGCCAAGGGCGGTACCTACGAAGGCATCGTCACCATCGCCATGCAGCAGAAGACCGCCAGCCCGTAAGGCGCCCGCGCCGGCCCGCATCCCGGGCCGGCCGCTTCCGGTAACACCCCCATGAAATTTCCCGCACCCGCCGTCACCCGGCTGGCGGTCGCGCTCGCCCTGTCGTTGGCCACGCCCCTGGTCGCGGCGCGCGGCGTTCCCGCCGGTTTCGAGGATCTGGTCGAAGGCCAGACCGAACAACTTGAGGTGCGCCTGTTCGGTCGCTCGACTGGGCTGGTGCCGGTGCGCGTGACTCTGGAACACGTGCAGCTGGAAGCCCCGGCCGAGGCGCTGCAGGCATTGCAGCTGCCCGCCGAGGCACAGGCCGCGTTGTTGCCAGCGCTGTCGCAGCCGCTGCCGCGCAACAGCCACCTGGCCTGCCGTTACGGCGGCGCCAGCGCCGGTTGCGGTTACATCGATCCCCCCGAGGAGCCCACCGCCGTGCGCGCGCTGTATGACGAAGGCGTGGGCGCCGTGCGCCTGTTCGTTGCCCGCCAATGGATTCCCGGCGAACCGGCCGCCGAGCGCTACCACCAGGTCAGCGCCAATGCCGAAAATGCCTTCCTGCACCAGCACACGCTCAACGTCAGCGGCGGCCGCGGCTACCAGTCGCTGGCCGCGCAGGGCATGGGCGCGCTGGGCGTGTTGCAGCGCGGGCACCTGTCTGCCGATTGGACCTTCAGCCAGCAGCACTATCGCGGCGGCCGCGCCAACCGCGACTTCCAGCTGGACAACGCCTATTACCGCCATGACCTGGGGCAGCAGCACTACCTGCAGGCCGGGCGCATGGACCGCCGCAACCTAAGCAGTCCGCAGGGCGGCACTTTCAGCTTCAGCATGCTGCCGATGGACCGCTTCCAGGGCCTGCGCCTGGGCACCACGCAGGCCTACGTGGATTCGGCGGCCGCCGTACAAGCCACGCCGCTCACCGTGTTGCTGGCGCGCGACGCACGCGTGGATGCCTTCGATGGCGAGCGCCTGCTGCAGACCTTCTACCTGCAGGCCGGTATCAACCAGCTCGATACGCGCCGGTTTCCGCTGGGCAACTACACCGTCACCCTGCGCATCTACGAAGACGGTGTGCTGGTGCGCAGCGAGGACGCGCCGTTCGACAAGGGCGGCGACTGGACCGACAGCAGCGTGCAGTGGTTCATGCAGGGTGGCCGCCGTAACGAGCGCCGCAGCGACCGTTTCAACGACGAGGCGGCAGCGATGGCCGGCCTGCGCGTGCCGGTATCGCGCAACGTGGCGGTGACCGCCGGTGTCGCCGACCTCGGCGGCTTCAGCTATGGCGAACTGCGGCTGGACCTGCGCCATGTGTTCGCCACCCAGGAGATTCGCGGCACTTTCAGCGGCATGCACGGCAGCGATGGCAGCCGTGGCCAGCAGCATCAGCTTTCGTATCGTCGCCGCGCCTCGTGGAATGTGTACCACCAGCGCATGCGCGGCCGTGCCTGCCAGTTCGAGGACGACGCACGCGACCGGCTCGGTTGTGCTGATTCGCTCAGCGCCTCGATGGCGCTGCCGGTGGCGGGCGGCAACGCCTACGTGGCCTACACCCGCCGTCAGACCTGGCGCGCAGGCACACTGCAGCCGGGGCTGGGGGATGATCCGCTGGCCGGGCTCGACCCGCTGTTGCCGCCGTGGCTGCCACAGCCCACGCGCGTGCCGCAGCTCAGCCGCACCTGGCAGGCCAGCTACAGCCGCAGCCAGCGCTGGGGCGAGTTCAGTGTCTCCAGCCGCATCGGCGTGTGGCAGCAGACCAATGGCGGCGGCCTGCGCGATGGTCGTGACCGCGGCATCTATTTCAACGTCAGCCTCAACCGCCTGCAGCGCGGTGACCGCGGTAGCTCGCAGCGGCGCTACGGCCTGGATGTGCGCCAGCCGCAACATGCACGACCGGACGTCAACTACAGCGCCGGCCAGACCCTGCGCCAGGAATACGAAGACCAGTACCGCGAAGTGTCTGGCGAACTACGCGGCAACAACAACGAACGCTACAGCGCCACGCTCAGCGGGCAGCTGCAGAACCGCATCGGCCAGACCGGCGCTACGGTATCGCGCTATCAGCACCAGGGTGGCAACGAGGTGGCGTACAGCGCCACGCACAGTTCCGGCCTGGCCATCGGCTCGCGCGGCCTGTACTGGGGCGCAGGCGTGGGCGCCGATGCCGGGCTGGCGGTGCAGGTGGATGGCACCGACGATCTGGACCTGACCGGCGTGGCCGCCGAACTGCAGGTGGGTGGACTGCGCCGGCAGCGGCTGAAGCTGGGCGAACGCCGCCTGCTGCCGATTTCCGCCTACCAATCGCACCGCGCCGAAGTGCAGGACGCCAGCGCACTGGACAGCATCGCCGCCGTGCGCGTGAGCGGTGTGGGCGGGGCGCGCCCGCTGTTCCTCTCGCCGGGGCGCCTGGTGCGCATGCCGGTGCCGATTGAAGTGACCTACACCTTCATCGGCAACGCCCACGACATCGCCGGTGCACCGCTGCGCGGCGCCCGCATTCTCAACGCGCCGGTGCCGGGCACCGGCAGCAATGGAGGCTTCGTGGCCGACTTTCCACGACGCGAAAAGTCCCTGTACCTGCTGCAGGACGACCGCCTGCTGCACTGCCCGCTGCAGGTGCGCGAGCGCCGCAGCGTGGTGATGCTGGTGGGCGCCGTGCAGTGCGAACCGCTGGCCGTGGCCCAGCTACCCGCCGACATCCGCCACCAGGCGCGGGTGACCCGGCTACTGCAGGAGCAGGCGTTGATTGCCGCCACGCCGCAGACCGCGGCCGCGGGAGGTGCGCAGTGAACCGGCGGGTGTGGTGGGTGATGGCGGTGCTGTGTGCGTTGGTGGTGTTGGCGCCGCGGGCGATGGCGCAGCAGCCGCCGGAGACGCATCCAACGAGTGAGCATCGCGACATCGTGATGAGCTGGGATCGCTCTGCGATTCCGGGGGATATCGAGTTGTGGGCGCCGAGGACTGTATTCGGCTACGAGCAGCAGGGAACGTTGGAGTACGGCCGTATGTTCATGACTTGCAGCTCAAACTCCAGCTCAAGGCGCGGAAAGTGCCCCACCAGTGACACTCTCGAGAATGGCGTCGGTAGCAATAGCAGCATTCCATTGCGGTTTACAGAAAGCCGTAGTGGCATGGAAGTTGATATCGAAGTAACTGCAGCAATTCGGCGCATTGATGCCACAGGTGCATGCAGCTTCGACTACTGGTCTGGCCCTTTCAGGCCAATCTGGTCGTCAGTTACGGGCTCATGCGGAGGTGTAGATCGAGTTGGAACTGCGGTAGAGATGAAGTTGAGCTCCGGCCAGTTGGAGCAGCTTGTAGCTGGGCACTGGTCAGCAAAACTTGATTTGGCTTTGAGAAAGCCACCGCACCAGCATCTCGCTGATTACTCATTCACCTTCGCCTTCACCATCACCGACCACAACGCGGTCTCTATCTACTTCCCGCTCTTCGATCAGGTCACCCCGCACGTCGGCCTGAACCTGCAGTACGACCCGATCGCCCAGACCGTCGGCGGCCGAACCCAACTCGACATGTGCCTGTACGACGGACTGGGCTCGCAGAGCCAGTACCTGGGCGTCACCGTGCGTGACAGTGGACCACGTCCTCCGGGGCCTTCCGGCTACTCGGTCTGGCACACGGACGGCGGCAGCGATGCCACGCAGCGCGTGGACTACAACGTCACCCTCGATCACAACGGCAGCGCCCTGCCCATGCGCAACGGTGTAGAGCAACTGCTGCACGGCATCGATACCGCAAAGCTGCGCCTGGTGCTGTTGCCCGGCATGACGCAGCCGGTGTTCTGCGTGCCCACGCCACTGACGCTGGATACCCCCCGTGTGCCGGTCAGCAGCAAGCACCCCGGCTACTACGACGGCGATCTCAAGGTGGAACTGCGCGTTCCCACTGTCACGCCCTGATTCCCATGGAGCCCCCGATGAAGCCTCTCATTCGTTGCCTGCTTCCCTTGTCGCTGCTGATGGCGATGCCTGCCCACGCCAATCTCACCGTGCACCCCATGCGCACGTCGGTAGACGTGAAGAAGGGCGCGCAGATCCGCATCTATTCGCAGTCCACCCAGCCGCAGTACGTGCAGGCCTCGATCAAGCGCATCGTCAATCCCGCCGGCGCAGACGAGCAGGAGGTTGAGGTTGAGCCCGGCGAAGCGGCCATCGCCATCACCCCCGGCAAGTTCGCGCTGGCCGGTGGCGGCAATCGCCTGATCCGGGTGATTCCGCTGCAGCCGGTCGAGAAGGAAACCGCCTACCGCGTGTACTTCGAAGGTGTGCGTGGCCCTGAAGGGATTGAGCACGCAGGCGAGGGTGAGCGTGCACAGGCCAACATCGGCGTCAGCCTGGTCTGGGGGGCGCTGGTCAATGTGCTGCCCGCGCAGCCAGCCATGGCGGTACAGGTGGAAGGCAACCGCCTGCGCAACACCGGCACGGTGCGCGTAGGCATTACCAGCGTCGCCGATTGCGATGGTGCGCGCTGCACCGCGCACGACGTGTCGCGAAGCCTGTATCCCGGCAGTGCGCTGGAGCTGCCGTTCCCCGTGCAGCCCGGACACACGCTGCAGCTGCGTTACCGCCTGACCCGCGATGGCTATCGCGAGCACGTACAGACCCTGGCGCCCAGCGCTGGTTGATTCCCCGGCCCCGCCAGCAGGGCTGGCGGGCTTTCACTTGAACTGGCTGTTAAGGAGTAAGCAATGAACCGTATCTATAGACGTGTGTGGAATCGAACCCGCCAATGCTGGGTTGTTGCCAGCGAACTGGCGTCGAGCGCAGGTAAGCCGCGGTCAACGGCTGCGGGCGCAGTGTTGCTTGGGCTTGTTCTTGCGGTTCCCTCAGCAGAAGCTGGCGACATCATTGCGGCTGATGAGTGCGATGAATCCATCTGGCAGGCGCTGTGCTTGAACTCGGAGGTGCGCGCAGGATCTTCTTCCGCATACTCGCTGTTCTCAGCTACGCCACGTGCGGGCATCAATGCGCTGGAACTTGGCTATCAAGCGAAAGCCAATGGCTATGGCAGTTCGGCCGTGGGTCCGGAGGCGAGGTCCGAGAACTTCTACTCCGCTGCGTTCGGCTGGAGGGCGCTTGCCGGTGAACACTACAGCGTCGCTGTGGGTGCCAACGCTCAGGCAACTGGGGGCTCGGCCATAGCGATGGGTAACGATTCAAAAGCATCCGCCTCGAGCGCAGTTGCGATTGGCCGACAGGCCAACTCCAGTGGGAAGTCGTCTGTCGCGCTTGGAGCTTCGGCCATTGCATCTGCAGATAGCGCTCACGCGCTGGGGTATCTGAGCCAGGCAACGGCAAATTACGCGACTGCGGTGGGAACAGTAGCCAAAGCATTCGGCGCATACTCAATCGCAGTGGGCAACCACGCGACGGCCATTGGCGACGACGCCATCGCAATTGGACGAAGCGCAAGGACCGTGGACAGTTCCGCTGGCGTGTCTCGTATCGCCATCGGCGGAGGCTCGTTTGCGGGCTCGGATGGATGGACGGGAGCAATCGCACTGGGCGGTCTGTCCAGGGCCGAGAACGATGCTATTGCCTTGGGCTATGAAGCGCGGGCCTTGGGCGAGGGGGCGCTGAGCATGGGGCGCGGGGCTCAGGCATCAGGGAAGGGGGCGACTGCCTTCGGGAAATCTGCCTTGGCCAAAAATGAGTATGGTATTGCGGTTGGCTACGAAGCGCTGACGGGTAGCACTCACGCAACCGCAGTCGGTACTCGTTCGAGTGCAACTGGAATTGGCGCTACAGCTTATGGAAATTCAGCCTATGTGAATGGGCGCAATGGTCTGGCAGTAGGTAGTGGCTCTCGTGTCGACAACGGCAGTTCAGAGGGCGCGATAGCGATCGGCGCCGATTCGCGCGCGGGCGCGGATGGATACAACGGCGCCATTGCCCTCGGTGGCAAAAGCGCTGCCAGCCACGACAGCGTGGCCATTGGCTACGGCGCATCTACGAGTGCTGCCGGCGCCATTGCGCTGGGTCGAGGTTCTGTTGCGACTGAAGCAAATACGGTTTCGGTAGGTAGCGGAACCACCAAGCGCCGGATCGTCAATCTGGCCGATGCGAGGCTGTCCAGTACCAGCACCGACGCGGTAACGGGCAAGCAGCTCAATGTCACCAACGGTAATGTCGCCAGTGCTCAGGTCGCAGCCGATGCTGCAAAGGCGACAGCCACCGCAGCACAGTCCACCGCCAATACGGCCAATACCAATGCCAACGCAGCGTTGGCCAAGGCCAATGCGGTCAGCGGCCTGGTCAGCCAAGTCTCGGCCAGTGGTAACGTGCGCCTTGGCGGCGAGAACACTGGCACCGTGCTGGATGTCCGCAACAAGTCCAACGCTGTTCGCAGCATCACTGGCCTGAAGGATGGGGCGCTTTCTACATCCAGCACTGAGGCCGTGACGGGTAAGCAACTCAATGCAACCAACGCCAATGTGACGACTGCTCAGACGGCGGCCGACGCCGCGAAGACGACGGCCACAGCAGCGCAGACCACCGCCACTACGGCCAACACCAACGCCAATACGGCGCTGGCCAAGGCCAATACGGTCAGTGGCCTGGTCAGCCAGGTATCGGCCAGTGGCAACGTACGCTTGGGCGGCGAGAACACCGGCACGGTGCTGGATGCCCGCAACAAGTCCAATGCGGTGCGCAGCATCACCGGCCTGAAGGATGGGGTACTGAGCACGTCAAGCACGGAGGCCGTCACCGGCAAGCAGTTGAATGCCACCAACAGCAACGTTACCGCCGTGAAGTCCACGGCGGACGCAGCGCAGGCGCGCGTGGCGGTACTGGATGGCCTGGTGGGGCAGGTATCGGCAAGTGGCAACGTGCGCCTGGGTGCAGACAACACCGGCACCGTCGTCGACGTGGCCAACAAGAGTGGCGCCAAGCGCAAGCTGCAGAATCTGGCCAATGGCGTGCTCAGTGCGTCCAGCACGGATGCAGTGACCGGGCAGCAGCTCAATGCCACCAATAGCGAAGTGACCAGCGTGCGCACGGCGGCAACCGCGGCGAAGACGGCGGCCGACGCTGCCCGTGGCGTAGCCGATGGCGCTGTTCTGAAGGCTGATGCCTTGGGCGGACTGGTGGGCCAGGTGTCTGCCAGTGGCAACGTGCGTCTGGGTGCGGAGAACACTGGGACTATCGTGGATGTTGCGAACAAGAGCGGTGGCAAGCGGCGCATCTACAACATCGCCAACGGCACGCTGAGTACGGGCAGCACGGATGCGGTGACCGGGCAGCAGCTGTTTGCGACCAATACCACGGTGGAGACGCAGCGGCAGGCTTTGGCAGGGCATGCGCAGCAGCTGAAGGATCAGGACGGGCGTATCGCCGACAACCGGATCGAGCTGGATGCGCTGCGTGCGGACTTCGATAACTTCGATCCGGATCTGGATGGCGTGGTCAAGTTCAGTGCTGATCGTCGCCTGGTGGACATGGAAGGCGCCCGCGTATCGGGGGTGGCAGCGGGGGATATCAGTTCTGCGACCAGCACCGATGCGGTGAATGGCGGGCAGTTGTTTGCAGCTAATGAGAAGATCGCGGCGCTGGAAATGGCAGGAGGATTCGTATCAGTCGGTGCTGGCGGAGATCAGAAGGCGTCGAGTGCAGGGCTGGGATCAGTAGCTATTGGAGACTCGGCACAGGCAACTCCTGATGGTGAGGGTGGAGTTGCCCTTGGTGCATATGCACGTGCTATCGGGAAGAATTCTATCTCGATCGGCCGCGCAGCATTCGTCGCGCAGGACGCGGAAGGTGGGTTTGCTTTGGGGGTCGGTACATCTGTCAACGCGAGTCAGGGAATGGCTTTGGGTGCAGAAAGCAGAGTCCAAGCTGGGGCTCATAATGCTGTTGCAATTGGCTATGGTTCGATTGCGTCCCAGCCTGACACAGTGTCGTTTGGGAACGACAACGTCCAACGCAGGTTGACGGGGATTTCCCGTGGCACAGGCGAATACGATGCTGTTGCTATCGTGCAGTTGGCTGAGTCTCTCTCTGCCTTGGGCGGCGGGGCAGGGCTGGATAGCTACGGTGGTGTGAACAACCCCATCTACAACGTCCAAGGTGGGACGCAGACCAACGTCGGAGACGCGTTGGCTGCACTCGATGGGGCGGTGATCAGGTCAGGAAGCCGAGTAGATGGTCTCGAAGGTCAGCTGCGTGCGACGTTCCAACAGTCGCCCTCGACCCGGGCGGATGGAGTTGGTCAGCTGAACTTGGCAGGCGCGCAGGGCATGGTTCTGTCGAATCTGGCCGATGGACGCATTGCTGCAGGTAGTCGTGATGCGGTGACTGGTAGTCAGCTGTACGCGGCGAAGCAGGACATCGCGCGGAACAGGAGTGATCTCGACGCACTCCGCGACGCGGAAAATTCCGGTGTTGCCGTTGCCGTTGCCGTTGCCGCCAACCCTGGTGGCGTAATCGACTTCGGTGGCGCGACCCTTACAGGTGTAGCCGATGGAATGCTGTTGCCTGAGAGTAAGGATGTTGTGAACGGTGGGCAGTTGTATGCAACCAATTCCAAAGTCGCAGGTTTGGAAGAGCGTACAGAAATGCTGGCGGTCGGATCGGAACTGCATAGGGAGCGCGCTGAGGCAGGAATCTACGGCGTTGCGCTCGGTAGCGGAGCTCAGGCTTCGATGGATTCTGAAGGGGGGACAGCAGTTGGCAGCTATACAAGCGCGCTCGGGAAGAACTCTGTTGCCTTGGGGCGTGGCGCGTATGTCAGTTCTTTCGCGGAAAATGGATATGCGCTGGGCGCAGGTGCGAGAGTGGACCAGAGCGGTGGAGTTGCGTTGGGAACCTATGCAATTGTCACGGAAGATGCTTTGGAGTCCGTCGCTCTCGGGGCCTATTCGTATGCTTCAGAAAGGGGGGTGGTTTCCTTTGGCAGTGATTCGCTCAAGCGTAGATTGACCAATGTCGCTCATGGGGTCGCTCAGCATGACGCAGCCACCATCGGCCAGCTCCGCGGCGCCCTGTCCGCCCTCGGCGGCAACATCGACGCCAACGGCAACGTCACCACCCCCGGCTTCAACATCCAGGGCCAGCACCAGAACACCGTCAACGACGCTCTCACCACGCTGGACTCCGCCGTAGTCACCACCGGCTCCCGCATGGACCGCGTCGAAACCCAGCTCCGCTCGGTCTTCCAGGAAACGCCCTCCACCCGCAGCGACGGCACCGCCCAGCTCACCCTGGCCGGCGCCAACGGCATGGTCATCTCCAACGTGGCCAACGGCCTGATCGCCGCTGGCAGCCGCGAGGCGGTCAACGGCGGCCAGCTGCACGCCGTGCAGCAGCAGCTCAACGGCCGCATGGATGGGCTGGAGCAGCGCGTGGATGGCCAGCCGCAGTCGCGTGCGTTGGCTACGGCTTCGGCCGCACCGACCGAGCAGGTCACGCCAACACCGGAAGCCAGCGATTCGCCGCAGGTAGCCTCGGCAGGCGAGGGCACGTCGCCCGCGCCACAGCCGAAGTCGAAGAAGGACGACACGCCGTCGCCCACGCCGCAGGTCGATACCGCCGAACTGGAGAAGATGCTGGCCCGCGCCAACGAATACACCGATGGCGCGATCAGCAACTTCGAACGCCGCCTGGACAAGATGGACAAGCGCTTCAACCGCATGGCCGCGATGAGCAGTGCGCAGACGGCCATGGCCATGAACACCGCCGGCCTGGCCACCTACAACCGCCTCGGCGCGGGCGTGGGCTATGCCGAAGGCGAATCGGCCATGGCGGTGGGCTACCAGCGTGTGCTCAACGAAAAGGGCTCGGCCACCTTCAGCCTCAATGGTGCGTTCACCAATAGCGGTGAACGCAGCATGGGCGTGGGTGTGGGCATCGGCTGGTAAGCGATGGAGCCCCGGCGTGACGCGCGTAATCCACCCCGTCGCGCCGGGGTCCTGGCCAAGGAGATGGCAATGTACAGATGGGTAAGCGGCTTCATCAGCTATCGCACGTTCTATATCTGGCGGGCGCGCTATCGCTACTACACACGGAACCTGGATCTGTGGACGCTGATGAGCGGTCTGTGCATCGTCGGTCTACTGCTGGTCCTGTGGTACATGTGGCAGATGCTGGGCGTGCCGCCGCCGCGCATACATCCGGATACAGCGGCGCTGCGCATCGAGGGCGTCACCCACGAGGCGATCCATCGCATCGTGCTGGTGCGTCACGCTGGCAGCACGCGGGGGGCCGAGTTCACCACGCCGGAGGACGTGCGCGCGAGTACGCTGCGCACGATGCGGGTGCGGCAGGTGATGGACAGCGAGGTGGTGTGGCGTCTGAAGGCCGACATGCTGGCGGACATCGCTGACTACATCAACGTCACAGGCGGGTGCTTCCCCTACGACTGCCGGCAGATTCGGGATCGGTTGGATCCCGTGCGCAAGGCCGCTGTGGAGAATGCGCAGATCAACGCCTCACTGGCGACCATCCTGGACGTGCCGCTGGACCAGATGCCGCTCTTGAAGGGCGGCGAGCGTGAGCGGGTGAAGAGTGGGTGGTCGGATACGTTCAACGACGTCTACTTTCAGGCCGGCTTGCTGAGGGACCTGCAGGCCATGCATGCGCAGATGATGCGGGAGTATCCGCAGCGAGCCCCCGCGCCCTGGTTGCCGCGGTTGCTCAGCGACCCGCTGCGCGATACCCGTTTCGTCTGGTAGCGGGAGCATGATGGGCGGCATCTGCCAGAGCAGGTAGCGCAGCTTTTGTAGAGTCGAGCCGCGCTCGACTGCTCTACGGTCGGCAATCGGTTGCCTGAAGCACGGTGCGGACCAACGGTCCGCACCCACCACTGGCAGGTACCGCTACGCTCGCCGGCCATGGGCCGGCGCCACCGTCATCCGCCGATGTACGCGGTGATCTCCGCCTCGGCCAGCACCTGCCGCAACTGCGCGACGGACGCGCGCCGCATCGGCTTCTCATCCACCGGCGACAGCGGTGCTTGGCGCAGGGCGTCGTACGGCAGTACGGCCAGGTCGAAGGTCAGTTCCTCCGCACTGAACACCCACACCGGCACATCCAGGCAGCGTTCGCGGTCCATGCGCAGGCGGCGCGTCCGTGATTCGGCGGGGATGCCGTGCTCGTCCAGGAAGCGATGCACGGCCTCCGGGTCGTCGCTGTGCAGGTGCAGCTGCACGGGGCTGTTGGCGTCGGCGGTGCCGTCCAGCACTGGGCCAGCCAGGCGCGGGGCGAAGCCGTGCAGGAACTCCAGCGCACGCATTGCAGCTTCGCGGCGGCGCTGAAGCTCGTTGCCGTGCTGGGGCCCGGAGAACAGCCGCTGGTACTCGCGCAGGGCGTCTTCGATCTCGGTGTTGCGGGGCAGGGAGGCATCGTCGTGGATGCCGAGCCGGCTGGCGGCCTTCAACTTGGCCTGGTGGTAGTCGCGGATGCCGCCTTCGGCCATCAGGCGGGCGGCTTCGTGGGCGAGGCGGTGGCGCCGCTCGCGGGTCTGGCTGGCAGCATGCTGACGGGCGCGATGCATGCGATGACTCCCTGTTGCGACCTGGCTACAGAGTAGCGCAGGGATGTGACATCTGCGTGGGTATGGCGCAGAGATGCCAACCAACGGTTGGCACCCACCACGGCAATCGGGTGCCGTTGATCCTGTAGAGCCGAGCCCATGCTCGGCTGCTCTACCGCGAGCGCCCGGAGCCGAGCATGGCTCGGCTCTACAAAGGCGGCGCCAACCAAGGTTGGCATCTACCGGAGCAAAAGGGTGCCGTTGATCCTGTAGAGCCGAGCCCATGCTCGGCTGCTCTACCGCGGGCCCCCGAAGCCGAGCATGGGCTCGGCCCTACAAAGGGCAGTGCCAACCAACGGTTGGCACCCACCGAATCCTTCCTCAGAAGATATCGAACGCGGCGGCGTCGGCCTGCGGCGTATTGAGGTTCAGGTCGTAGTCGGTCAGGCGGTCCATGTCTTCCACCTTCACCCACTCGGTCGCGCCGTTGAGGGTGGCCTGGACCATGCCGCTGGGCGGCTCGTTCTGCGCAATCGGGGTGTCCTTCAGCGCGGTGCGCATGTAGTCGATCCAGATCGGCAGGGCGGCCTTGCCACCGTATTCGCGGTAGCCCAGCGAGCGGAAGTCGTCGCGGCCCACCCACACGGTAGTCACGTACGGGCCGCCGAAGCCGGAGAACCAGGCATCGCGGTGGTCGTTGGTGGAGCCGGTCTTGCCGCCCACGTCCTCGCGGCCGAGCACCTTGGCCTGGGCGCCGGTACCGCGCTGGACCACGTCGCGCATCATCGACACCAGCTGGTAGGCGGTGCGGGCGTCGATCGCGCGCGGGGCGGTGCGGGCATCGGGGTTGACCGGCGCGGCCGGGGTCTCGGCCTTGGCTTCGGCCTTGGCCGCAGCGGCCGGGTCCACCTTCGGGGCCGGGGCGCCGAAGTTGAAGCCGTCCACCACCTGGTTCACCGGCTGGTCGCTGCTGCCGGCGCACTCGCGGCAGGCCAGCGCCGGGTTTTCCTTGAATACCAGGTTGCCGTCGCGGTCGTTGACCTGGTCGATCAGCCAGGTGTCCACGCGCGAGCCGCCGTTGGCGAACACGGCGTAGCCACGGGCCACCGACAGCGGGGTGAGCGAAGCAGTACCCAGCGACATCGACAGGTTCGGCGGCAGCTCGGATTCGGCGAAGCCGAACTCGCTGATGTACTTGCGCGCGTAGTCCACGCCCATGCCGTCCAGCAGGCGCACCGAGACCAGGTTGCGCGACTGCACCAGCGCTTCGCGCAGGCGCATCGGGCCGCGGAAACCGCCGCCGTCGTTCTGCGGGGCCCAGGTCTTGCCGCGGCGGTCGCGGAACACGACCGGGGCGTCGAGCACGATCGAGGCCGGGTTGTAGCCCTTGTCGAAGGCCGCGGCGTAGATGAAGGGCTTGAAGCTCGAACCTGGCTGGCGGCGGGCCTGGGTGGCACGGTTGAACTTGTTGCCGGAGAAGCTGAAACCGCCAACCAGCGCCTTCAGCGCGCCGCTGTGGGCATCCAGCGAGACCAGCGCGGACTGGCCGCGCGGGAGCTGATCCAGCAGCCACTCACCTTCCTTGGCACCGGCACGCACGCGCACGATGTCACCGCGCTGCACCAGCTTGCCCGGGGTCTTGTTGGTCCACTTGGCGGCACCGGCCGGCAGCACGATCTCGCTGCGGTTGGCCAGCACCACGGTGGCGCTGCCATCGGCACCGGTGCTGGCAACGATGGCCGGCAGCAGGCCGGCCTGGCCGTACAGGCCACGCAGGTGCTCGGCCAGGGCGGCGGCGTCTTCGCCGGCACCCACCTGCACCTGCTTCTCCACGCCGTGCCAGCCGTGGCGGTGGTCGTACAGCAGCAGGCCGTCGCGCACCGACTGGTTGGCGGCGGTCTGCAGGGTCGAATCGATCGTGGTAGTGACGTGGTAGCCCTTGTTGACCACGTCACCGCCGAAGCGGGCGATCATTTCCTGGCGCACCAGCTCGGCCACGTACGGGGCATCGACCTGCACCGGCGGCTCATGCGCGGTGGCGTGCATCGGCACGGCCTTGGCCGCGTCGGCCTCGGCCTGGCTGACGAACTTCAGGTCGGCCATGCGCTGCAGCACATAGTTGTCACGACGCTGGCGGGCGCGCTCCGGGTTGGAGATCGGGTTGCCCGAGGACGGGAACTTGGGGATGCCGGCCAGCGAGGCCATCTCGTCCAGGTCCAGCTCGTTCAGTTTCTTGCCGTAATAGAACTCGGCGGCAGCGGCCACGCCGTAGGCGCGGTTGCCGAAGAAACTCTTGTTCAGGTACAGCTCGAAGATCTCGTCCTTGCTCAGCTCGGACTCGATCTTCCGCGCCAGCAGGATCTCGGCCAGCTTGCGGGTGTAGCTGTACTCGGAGCTGAGGAAGAACTGGCGGGCCACCTGCTGGGTGATGGTGGAGCCACCCGGCACGCGCTTGTCGTTGGTGGTGGCCAGCAGCCACACCGCACGGCCGATGCCCATGTAGTCCACGCCGCCGTGCTCGTAGAAGCGGGCGTCCTCGGTGGCCAGGAAGGCCTGCTTCAGGCGCTCGGGCACGTCCTTCATGGTGATCGGGGTACGCCGGGTCTCGCCGAACACCGCCATCAGCTTGCCGTCGGCAGCGTAGACGTACATCGGCTCCTGCATTTCCACGTCGCGCAGGGTCTGCACGTCGGGAAGCTTGGAGGACACGGCGTAGTACAGACCGCCTACGGCGGCCGCGCCGATCAGCGCCAGGACCAGGACAATCAGGAAGATCCAGCGCAGCCAGCGGCGGAGTCGAGTCATCGGGTTCAGATTCCGATTGCGAATTTCGTGGTCGCAGAGTATAGATTACGCAAGGTGGCGGCTGGGGTCGTCGCCGGGGAGCGCAAGGGGAACAGTCAGGGGCTGCATGGTGAATCCGTGAGGGACTTCACAGCAGGGCCGTTGCCATTTGCTAAGAATACGTTATTAATGCTCGGGCGCAGGTCTTGCGTCCAAGTGCCCGTCGGCAGGGGAGAAACCGTGGGGCTCATCCCAAAAAGTCAGTCGCCGCTTGTAGGCGTCGACATCAGTTCGACTGCGGTAAAGCTTTTGCAGCTGTCCCGCAGTGGCAACCGTTTTCGTGTGGAACATTACGCCGTGGAACCTCTTCCGCCGAACGCGGTGGTGGAGAAGAACATCGTGGAAGTGGAGGCCGTGGGTGAGGCCATCCGCCGTGCGATGAACCGCTCGGGGAGCAAGGCCAAGCTGGCCGCTGCCGCCGTCGCCGGTTCGGCGGTGATCACCAAGGTGATCCCGATGCCGGCCGAGCTCGACGAAAACGACATGGAAGCCCAGATCGAGCTGGAAGCGGTCAACTACATTCCGTACCCGATCGAGGAAGTGAACCTGGACTTCGAGGTGATCGGGGCGATCCCGAACAACCCGGAGATGGTCCAGGTGCTGCTGGCCGCGTCGCGTTCGGAGAACGTGGAACTGCGCCAGTCGGCCCTGGAACTGGGTGGCCTGCAGGCCAAGGTGATGGACGTGGAGGCCTTCGCGGTCGAGAACGCCTATGCCCTGGTGGCCAGCGAGTTGCCGGTGTCCATCGAGGGCGTGGTCGCGCTGGTCGACATCGGCGCCACCATGACCACCCTCAACGTCCTGCGCGGTGGCCGCAGCCTCTACAGCCGCGAACAGGTGTTCGGTGGCAAGCAGCTGACCGACGAGATCATGCGCCGTTACGGCCTGAGCTACGAGGAAGCCGGCCTGGCCAAGCGCCAGGGCGGGTTGCCGGAAAGCTACGAGATGGAAGTGCTGGAGCCGTTCAAGGAAGCCACGGTCCAGCAGATCAGCCGCCTGCTGCAGTTCTTCTATGCAGGCAGCGAGTTCAACCGCGTTGACCACATCGTGCTGGCCGGCGGCTGCGCCGTGCTCGGCGGCCTGCCGGAAATGGTCGAGGAACAGCTGGGCGTGCCGACCGTGGTCGCCAACCCGCTGGCGCAGATGACCCTGGGCCCGAAGGTGAACGCCCATGCGCTGGCCCAGGATGCCCCCGCGCTGATGATCGCCACCGGTCTGGCGCTGAGGAGCTTTGACTGATGGCACGCATCAATCTATTGCCCTGGCGCGCCGAGCGGCGCAAGCAACGCCAGCGCGAGTTCTACGCAATGCTGGGCATGGCCGCTGTCGGTGGCCTGCTGCTGTCGCTGGTGATCTGGTTCTACTACGACCGCCAGGTGAGCGGCCAGATGGACCGCAACGCCTATCTGGAAGCCGAGATCGAAAAGGTCAAGGAACAGAACAAGGAGATCGACCGCCTCGACGCGCAGAAGGAACGCCTGCTGGCCCGCAAGAAGGTCATTGAGGAACTGCAGGCCAAGCGCTCGCAGATGGTGCACCTGTTCGATGCGCTGGTGCGCACGATTCCCGATGGCCTGGTGCTGACCGCGCTGAAGCAGGAAGGCGACGTGCTGACCCTGGAAGGCCGCACCCAGTCCAACGCCCGTGTTTCGGCGTACATGCGCAACCTGGAGACCTCCGGTTGGATGACCAACCCGGAACTGTCGATCATCGAAGCGCGTGATCCCGAGAAGGACAAGGACGGCAAGGTTGGCCCGCTGGCCGACATCAAGGCGCTGCCCTATGTGTTCGTGGTCAAGGTGAAGCTGCCGGCACAGAGTGAGGAAGTGGCCGGTACGCCAGGCCTCAACGCCGATGGTTCGGTGGCAACGCCGGCTCCGCCCGCAGTGGCCCCGCTTGCCGCCGGCCCGGATGCAGCGGCGCCTGCTGCACCGGCCGCAGGCCAGCCCGCTGCTGCTCCGGCTGCACCCGCCCCCGCCGCCGCGCCGGTCAACGCACCTGCTGCCACCCCGGCCGCGCCGAACCAGCCGGCAGCCCCGGCTGCCAAGCCTGCGCCGAAGCCCGAGGGCAGCCGCCTGGCGCAGCCGCCGCAGGCCTTCAACGCCCCGCTGCAGGGGGATCGCGCATGAGCCAGAAAATCGATCTGAAGAACCTGGATTTCAACGACATCGGCAACTGGCCGCAGAAGGCCAAGATCGTCTTCTGCTCGCTGTTGGCGCTGGTGATCATGTTCGTTGCGTGGATGCTGCTGATCAGTGGCAAGCGCGAGGAACTGGCCGGCCTGGAATCGAAGGAAGTCGACCTGCGTGCCGAGTTCACCAAGCAGCAGGAGCGCGCGGTGAACCTGGCGCCGCTGAAGCAGCAGCTGGCACAGATGGAACAGGTGCTGCAGCAGATGCTGCGGCAGTTGCCCAGCAAGACCGAAATGCCGGACCTGATCATCGACATCTCGCAGACGGCGCTGTCCAGCGGCCTGACCAACGAGCTGTTCGAGCCGGAGCAGGAGCAGGTCAAGGAGTTCTACGCCGAAAAGCCGATCAAGCTGCGCATGGTGGGCAGTTACCACCAGTTCGGTGCTTTCGTCAGTGGCGTGGCGTCGCTGCCGCGCGTGGTCATCCTGACCATGCACGACATCAACCTCAAGCCCAAGGACAAGGCCAGCGGCAACGCCCGCAGCGGTGCGCTGGAGCTGTCCGGCACGGTCAAGACCTATCGCTATCTGGACGAGACCGAGGTGCAGGCACAGCAGGCGGCTGACGCCGGCAAGGAGGAGAAGAAGTGATCCGTTCCCTCTTTGCGCGTTGTGGGATGGCTGCCGTCGTGCTGATGCTGGCTGCGTGCGGCCGCGATGTGACCAGCACGCCGGGTGATGCGCCGAATCTTGAAAAGTGGGTGGAAGGCGAGCGTGCCCGACCGGCGCAGCCGCTGGAGCCGCTGCCGGTGATGCAGCAGTTCGAGACCTTCGAATACTCCGCACAGGGTCTGCGCGACCCGTTCACCGATGCCTGGACCAATCCGCAGCAGGGGAATGGCGGATTGCGTCCGGATCCGAACCGGCGCAAGGAGCCGCTGGAAGGCTTCCCGCTGGATGCACTGGACATGGTCGGTACCATCGGCACCGGCGCCGCTACCGTGGCGCTGGTGATGGGGCCGGACAAGGTGACCTACCGGGTACGCCCGGGTGGGTACCTTGGGCAGAGCGACGGGCGGGTCACGGCGGTCTTCGAGGACCACGTGGAGCTGATCGAACTGGTGCCGGATGGCGCGGGCGGCTGGCTGGAACGGCCGGCAACGCTCTCGCTTGAAGATCAATGATCGTTTACTGGGGATAGCACGATGACCTTTCACCAAGCCAAGGGGCTGCGTCCCATCCGGCGCTCTACCTTGAACCGTGTCAGCGCGTTGGGAGTCGCGCTGATGCTGGCCTGCGCTCCGGCGCTGGCCGCCGCACCGGCCGAGAAGCCGGTGGGCGCCACCGTGGCACCGGCGGCAGCGCCGGCGGGCCTGTCGGTGGCCAAGATCGATTTCAAGCGCGGCGATGATGGCGCCGGGCGCCTGATCGTCCAGTTCGACGGCCAGGGCGCAGTCCCGGACCTGCGGACGCAGGGCAACAGCGTGGTGGTCGATGTCGGTAACGCCCGGCTGCCGGCCAACCTGCAGAAGCCGATGAACGTCACCGACTTCGCCACGCCGGTGCAGCGCATCGACGCCAAGCCGTCCGGTGCCGGTACCCAGCTGGTGCTCAGTACCGGTGGCGCGGTGGAGTCGCTGGCCTACCAGAGCGGCAACGAGTACGTGGTGGAGATCAGCCCGCGGCAGGCGCCCGCCGCGGTGGGCGCGGTCACCGCCGGCAGCGTCACCCAGGCTGCCAAGGCGGTGGGGCAGCGTGGCTTCACCGGCAAGCCGGTGACCTTCAACTTCCAGGACGTGCCGGTGCGCACCGTGCTGCAGTTGATCGCCGAAGAATCCAATCTCAACGTGGTGGCGTCCGATTCGGTACAGGGCAATGTGACCCTGCGCCTGGTCAACGTGCCGTGGGATCAGGCGCTGGACATCGTGCTGCGCGCCAAGGGCCTGGACAAGCGTCGCGATGGCAGCGTGATCTGGGTCGCTCCGCAGGCTGAGCTGGCCAAGTTCGAGCAGGAGAAGGAAGACGCGCGCATCGCCATCGAGAACCGCGAAGACCTGGTCACCGATTACGTCCAGATCAACTACCACAGTGCCACGCAGATCTTCAAAGCGCTGACCGAGGCCAAGGGCATCGGCGGCGGCAGTGGCGGCGGCAATGGCGGTGGTGGCGGTTCGTCGCAGGAAGACAGTGGTTTCCTGTCCTCGCGCGGCCGTATCGTGGCCGACGAGCGCACCAACACGCTGATGATCAGCGACATCCCGAAGAAGATCGCGCGCATGCGTGAGCTGATCGGTGTGATCGACCGTCCGGTTGACCAGGTGCTGATCGAAAGCCGTATCGTCATCGCTACCGATACCTTCGCCCGCGAGCTGGGTGCGAAGTTCGGCATCAGCGGCAGCCGCGACAACGTGTACTTCAGCGGCAGCCTGGATGCCAATGCCGAAACCCGCAAGTCGCAGGTCGATACAGCGCAGGCCAACGCCAAGGCGATTCGCGAGTGGCAGGCCGGCGGCAGCGTCGGCCCGGCGCCTATTCCCAGCGGCCCGACCATCAAGCGCGGCCTGAACTGGAACCTGCCGGTGGCCGCAGCCAACAACCCTGGCTCGCTGGCGCTGTCGATCCTCAACGCAGGCTACCTGCTGGACGTGGAGCTGTCGGCCATGCAGGAAGAGTCGCGAGGTGAGGTGATCTCCAACCCGCGCGTGGTCACCACCAACCAGCGCGAGGCCATGATCAAGCAAGGCAAGGAAATCGGCTACGTCACCATCAGCGGCACCGGTGCTGCCGGTGGTGCCGGCTCCACCCCGAACGTGCAGTTCAAGGAAGTGGTGCTGGAACTGCGGGTGACCCCGACCATCACCAACGACAACCGCGTGTTCCTCAACATGCAGGTGAAGAAGGATGAAGTCGACCGCCTGATCGAACTGCAGGGCTACGGCACGGTGCCGTCGATCAACCGCCGCGAGGTCAACACCGCGGTGCTGGTCGAGGATGGGCAGACCGTGGTCATCGGTGGTGTGTACGAGTTCACCGACCGCAGCAGCATCAGCAAGGTGCCGTTCCTGGGCGACGTGCCGTTCCTGGGCAACCTGTTCAAGAAGCGCGGCCGCAACAAGGACAAGGCCGAGCTGCTGGTGTTCGTGACGCCGAAGGTGTTGCGCGTGGCCAAGCAGAACTGAGCCCGCGCCACCCGCGAAACGAAGAAGGGCCGCCATGCGCGGCCCTTCTTCGTTTCCACCCGTAGATCCACGCCGCCCATGTCCAGTAGATCCACGCCATGCGTGGATGGCCCAGTAGATCCACGCCATGCGTGGATGGGCCGTTCAGCCGTTCTTGATGCCAATCGCAGGGCACCCTGCGATGATGTCGGGAATCCGTGCCGTCCCGCGCCGGTCAAAGGCCCCCATGAACCTGCCACCGCCGATGCCCGAAACCGTCTCGCCGCCGCCCGCGCCGGCCACCTCCCGCCTGCATGGCGCCTTCACCCAGCTGCGCGATGCCCTGTCGGCCGAGATCGTCGGCCAGGCGGCACTGGTCGAACGCCTGCTGATCGCGCTGCTGGCCGATGGCCACCTGCTGGTGGAAGGCGCTCCGGGCCTGGCCAAGACCACGGCGATCCGCGCGCTGGCCTCGCGCCTGGAAGCTGACTTCGCCCGCGTGCAGTTCACCCCGGACCTGCTGCCGGCCGACCTGACCGGCACCGAGATATGGCGTCCGCAGGAAGGTCGCTTCGAATTCGTACCCGGACCGATCTTCCACCCGATCCTGCTGGCCGATGAAATCAACCGCGCGCCAGCCAAGGTGCAGTCCGCACTGCTGGAAGCGATGGGCGAGCGCCAGGTTACCGTTGGCCGCCACACCTACGCGCTGCCGCCGCTGTTCCTGGTGATGGCCACGCAGAACCCGATCGAACAGGAAGGCACCTTCCCGCTGCCGGAAGCACAGCTGGACCGCTTCCTGATGCATGTGCGCATCGGCTACCCGGACCAGGCTGCCGAATCGGAGATCCTGCGCCTGGCCCGCGAGCGCGCCCGTGGCGCGCTGGGCGAAGCCGCACCGGCGCCGGAAAAGCTGCCGATGCGGGATGTGTTTGATGCCCGCCGCGAAGTGCTGGACCTGCACATGGCGTCGGCGCTGGAACGCTACCTGATCGAGCTGGTGCTGGCTTCGCGTGATCCGGCGCGCTATGACGCTGGCCTGGGCCGCCGCATTGCCTGGGGCGCCAGCCCGCGCGGTTCCATCGCACTGGAACGCTGCGCGCGTGCGCGCGCCTGGCTGGCCGGCCGCGATTTCGTCACCCCTGATGATGTGCGTGCGGTCGCTGCCGACGTGCTGCGCCATCGCGTGCTGCCCAGCTACGAAGCCACTGCCGAAGGCTGGGATGGCGAACGCCTGGTGCAGGAGCTGCTGGCCCGGGTGCCGGCACCCTGAGCCTGCGCATGACCGATCCATCCCTGCACCACGCCTCCTCCGTCAGCGACGGTGACGGGCTGCGCCCGCAGCTGTCCGAACTGGTGGCCCTGCGCCGCCTTGCACAGCGTCCGCCGCCGCCACGCCGTGGCCGTGCCGGCAACGCCGGGCAGGCGCCGTCACCGCTGCGCGGGCGTGGCATGGAATATGCCGAGTCACGCGAGTACGTAGCCGGTGATGATGCGCGGCATATCGACTGGCGGGTGACCGCACGGACCGGTCGTGCCCACACCAAGCTGTTCCAGGCCGAACGCGAGCGGGTCAGCCTGATCGTGGCCGATACCTCGCCGGCCCTGTACTTCGGCACCCGCGTGCGCTTCAAATCGGTGCAGGCCGCACGTGCAGGCGCCGTCGCCGCGTGGTCGGCGCAACGTCGTGGCGATCGCATCGGCGCCCTGCGTGGCAGCGACCGTGAACCACCGATCGCACCGGCAGGAGGCCCGCGCGGCGTGCTGCGCGTGCTCGATGCACTCACCCGCTGGTATGCGCAGCCCCCGGCCGATGACCTTGGCCTGGAACGCGCGCTGGACCATGCCGGTCGCGTCCTGCGCCCCGGTGCACGTGTGCTGGTGCTGGCCGATCCGCAGCAGGCCATCCGCATTCCGCCCGCGCGCTGGAGCGCGCTGGCCCAGCATCACGACCTCAGCCTGGTGCTGCTGGTCGATCCACTGGAGCTGCAGCCACCGTCGGCCGCACTGCAGTTCCAGACCGCGCAGCAGCGCATCGGTCTCGACCTGCGGCGCAGCGAGGTGCATGCCCATTGGCAGGCCCACTTCGTCGAACCGCTGCAGGAACTGCGGCGCCAGCTGGGAGCGCGCCGCGTCGATGTGCAGGTGCTCTCCACCGATGCGCCCAGCGATGCCTGGCTGGCACCATCACCCACCGAGGTGCCGGCATGAGCGCGAACCTGCCGCTGCGCGATGTGCAGCTGCCGCCGGCCCCATCGTGGTGGCCACCGGCACCGGGCTATCTGATGATCGGCGGCGTGGTGCTGCTGTTGCTGGTGGCGATGGCCTTCCTGTGGTGGCAGCGCCGCCGACGCCGCCAGCGCTGGTTGCAGCTGTTTGATCTGGAGCTGGCAACCACCGCCGATGCGGCTGCCGAACTGGCGGCGATCGCAGGGCTGCTGCGTCGCGCTGCACGCCAGGCACAGCCCGGCAGTGAATCCCTGCGCGATGACGCCTGGTGGCAGCGCGTGGATCCGGAAGGCACGCTGCCCGCGGCACGTCGCAGTCTGCTGGCCGAAGGTGCCTATCGCCCGCGGGTGGACGCCAACGATGTGGCGGCGCTGCGCAGCTGGGCGCGCGAGCGCTACCTGGCCATGCTGCTGGAGCGCCGCCGATGAACCTGCTGGCAAGTTACTGGCCATGGCCGGACCTGCAGCTGGCGTGGCCGCTGGCCCTGCTGGCGCTGCCGTTGCCGTTGCTGATGCGCTGGTGGAAGCGTCGTGCCGACCCCGGCGCTGCGCTGCGCGTGCCCTATGCAGCGACGGAACTGGAAGCGCTGGCCGGTGGCGGCCGCGTCGATGTGTCGTGGCTGCGCACGCTGCTGTTGTGGCTGGGCTGGTGCGCGCTGTGCATCGCACTCACGCGCCCGCAGCAGTTGGGCGAGGCCATCACCCCGCCGCAGCAGGGCCGGCAGATGATGCTGGCAATGGACGTGTCCGGCAGCATGGGCGAGGGCGACATGGTGCTGGGCGGGCAGACGGTGGATCGCCTGACCGCGGCCAAGGCCGTGCTCGCCGATTTCCTTGATCGTCGTGCCGGTGATCGCATCGGCCTGCTGATCTTCGGCGACCGCGCCTACACGCTTACGCCGCTTACTGCCGATCTGGCCAGCGTGCGCGACCAGCTGCGCGACAGCGTGGTCGGCCTGGCCGGGCGCGAGACGGCCATCGGTGATGCCATCGGCCTGGCAGTGAAACGCCTGCGCAGCCAACCGGAGGGGCAGCGCGTGCTGATCCTGCTGACCGACGGCGTCAGCAACGCCGGGGTGCTGGAGCCGCTGCGTGCGGCGGAAGTGGCCCGCGCCGAAGGTGTACGCATCCACACCGTCGCGTTTGGTGGCGATGGCAGCATGCGCCTGTTCGGCATTCCCATTTCCGCCGACCAGGATCCGGTCGACGAGGCCACGTTGAAAAAGATTGCCAGCATGACCGGTGGCCAGTTCTTCCGCGCCCGCGATACCGCGCAGCTGGCCGGCATCTACGCCGAACTGGACCGGCTGGAGCCGATCGCGGCGAAGGGGCCAAGCCTGCGACCGCGCGAGGAGCGCTATGCCTGGCCGTTGGGCCTGGCGTTGTTGCTGGGTGCGTTGGCATGGGTGTGGCCGGAGCGCCGCCGATGATCGCGTTGGCATCCCATCTTCCCGACTGGAATGCGCTGCACTTCCTGCGCCCGGAATGGCTGTGGGCCTTGCTGGCATTGCCGCTGATCCTCGCGCTGGCGTTGTACCGGCAGCGGCGCAGCGATGTGTGGCGAACAGCAGTCGATGCCCACCTGTTGCCACACCTGCTGGCTGCGGGCACGCGCCGCCGTGCACGCCTGCCCTGGGCCGTGCTGCTGGGCTGGACGCTGGCCTCGCTGGCCATGGCCGGGCCGAGCTGGCGCCAGCAGGCACAGCCGATGTTCCAGGCCAGCGCACCGCTGCTGGTCGTGCTGGATCTGTCCAGCCGGATCAATGCCACCGACCTGCCGCCGTCGCGCCTGCTGCAGGCCCGGGCGAAAGTGGGT
The DNA here is from genome assembly GCF_052045015.1 of Stenotrophomonas sp. 22692. Taxonomy (NCBI): domain Bacteria; kingdom Pseudomonadati; phylum Pseudomonadota; class Gammaproteobacteria; order Lysobacterales; family Lysobacteraceae; genus Stenotrophomonas; species Stenotrophomonas sp. 22692. The sequence goes on along the minus strand of NZ_JBQEMR010000032.1, from coordinate 14,499 downwards.
GAGCTGCTGCGTGCCCGCCAGGGCGGACAGGTGGGCCTGGTGGTCTACGCCGAGGATGCCTACACCGTGGCGCCGCTGACCGACGACGGCAGCAACGTTGCGCTGTATCTGGACGCGTTGTCGCCGGATGTGATGCCACGCGACGGCCAGCGTGCCGACCGCGGTATCGACTGGGCGACGCGGTTGATGCGCCAGATCGGGGCATTGCGGGGGCAGATCCTGCTGGTGAGCGATCAGGCGGATGATGAAGCGGCACTGGCCGCCGCGCAGGCGCGCAGCCTCGGCCTGCAGGTGTCGGTACTGGGCCTGGGCACAGCTGCCGGTGCGGCGTACCGGGATGGCAGTGGGCAGATCCGCCAGGCCACGCTGGATGAAGGCAGCCTGCGTGCGGTGGCTACGGCCGGTGGTGGCCGCTATGCCCGCATCGCCGCCGATGACAGTGATCTGCGCGCACTGGGTGTACTGGATGCACGCGAAGGTACTGCGGCGCAGCGGCCCGGGGAGGGCAAGCAATGGCGTGATGAAGGGTTCTGGCTGCTGCCACCGGTGATGCTGCTGGCGCTGCTGGCCTTCCGCCGCCGCGCGCTGCTGGCGGCGGTGCTGGCGGTGGGCCTGCTGCCGTGGATGAGTGATGTGCAGGCGCAGGCATCCGCCGTGCCGGCTTCACCGCCGGTGAAGGGCACACTGTGGAAGCGCGCCGACCAGGTGCAGCACCAGCGTCTGGCCGAAGGTGCGCAGGCGTACCGCAATGGCGATTTCGCCAGTGCCCGCAAGCAGTTCGAGGGCATCGACAGCGATGCGGGCTGGTACAACCTGGCCAATGCACTGGCCCGCCAGGGCAACTACGACGAAGCCATTGCCGCCTACGACCGCGCGCTGGCACTGCATCCTGGCATGGCCGACGCGGTCGCCAACCGTGCCGTGGTCGATGCCGCGCGCAAGCGCAAGCAGTCGGGTGGCAAAGGCCAGGATCAGCAGAAACCACCGCAGAACGGGCAGCAGAAGCCACCGCAGAACGGCCAGGGGCAGCAGAATCCCCAGGGCCAGCAGCCGCAGCAGGGCCAGCAGCCGCAGCAGGGCCAGCAGAATCCCGGCCAGGGCCAGCCGCAACCGGGCCAGCAGGGGCAGCCCAGGCCCGGTGACGACAAGAACCCGTCGAGCCCGCAGCCCGGCGAGCGTGGCCGCGATGGACAGCAGGCGCCACCACAGGTGGAGGATGCCAAGGCGCAGGCGCAGGCGGATGAGCAGCAGCGCCAGCGCATGCAGCAGGCAATGCAGCAGGCACGTGAGGGCAAGGGCGAACAGGATGGCAAGCCCGTGCCAGGCAGCGACGGCACCACCCCGCGCCAACGCGAGGAGCAACAGGCGGTGGAGGCGTGGATGCGGCGCGTGCCGGATGATCCGGGCGCATTGCTGCGGGCCAAGTTCCAGCTGGAAAACGAACGCAGGAAGAGGGAAGGGCGATGACGCGGGCGATCAACATGCACGGGCGCTGGCCACTGCAGGTACTGGCAGCACTGCTGCTGTGGCTGCCGCTGCTGGCGTGGGCGCAGCCGCGCGCGTGGCTGGACCGCGACCGCATCGCGATGGGCGACACGGTCACTCTCAATGTCGAGAGCGATCAGGGCGCGCCAGACTTCACGCCGTTGCGTACCGACTTCGATCTCAGCGGCCAGACCAGCAGCCGTCAGGTGGAGTGGAGCAATGGCAGCATGCAGCAGCGCAATCTGTATGGCGTGGCACTCACGCCGCGGCGTAGCGGTGCACTGGTGGTGCCGGGCCTGCAGGTGGGCAGCGTACGTACTGCGCCGTTGACCCTGCAGGTGGATGCCGCTGCCGTGGCCGGCCCCGACAGCAACGCAGTGGCCTTCATCGAAACCGTTGTCGATGACCAGACGCCGTATGTGCAGCAGAGCGTAGGCGTGGTGGTGCGGTTGTATTTCGCTTCGCAGCTGGCCTCCGGCGAACTGGTGCTGGATACCCCCGCCGGTGCGTCGTTGCAGCGGGTGGGCGATGACCGCACCGATGTGCGGCAGGTCAATGGCCGCCGCTACAACGTGGTCGAGCGGCGCTTCCTGCTGATCCCCGAGCGCAGCGGTGCACTTCGGCTGGCCGGTGCGCGTTTCAGTGGGCGCAGTGCCGGTGGCTTCTTCGACGACTTCTTTGGCGGCGGCGACGGGCGGATGAATGCCACCGGCGCCGACCGCACGTTGCAGGTACAGGCACAGCCGGCACAGGCGCCGCAGCCGTGGCTGCCGCTGCAGGGCCTGCAGCTGCGCTACACCAGTGCACCGACCAGCGCACGTACCGGTGAGGCGGCCAACGTGGTGGTCGAGGCGATTGCCGACGGTGCCACCCGCGCGCAGTTCACCGACCTGCCGGTGCCCGACGTTGGCAGCGCCGCGCAGGTGTTCGCCGAACCGGCGCAGTACGAAGAGACCTTCAACGGCAGCACGCCGCGGCTGAAGATCACCCGCCGTTACTCGATCGTGCCGCGCCAGCCGGGTTCGCTGGTGGTGCCGGGGCCGCGCCTGCCGTGGTGGGACGTGCGCAACGGCAAGCCACAGGAAGCGAAGCTGCCGGACCTGACACTCGCCGTCGCAGCCGGTAATGGCGGTGGCAGTGCTTCACCTGCGCCGCTGCCGCCGATCGACACCGATGCTGCGCTGCCGGGGGGCGATGGCCAGGACAGTCGTATCGCGGCCACCGATCCGCGCGCCAGCGGCCTGGCCGAGCGTCCGTGGCCATGGATGAGCGCCGCCATCGGCCTGGCGCTGCTGTGGCTGCTGACCCTGTTGTGGGGCTGGCAGCGTGGCCGTCGCCCGCGCGTGGCGTCGCCTGAGGCGGGCAGGGGGGCTGTGCCGGCTGTGGCGACTGGACGTGCCGGCCTGGCCGAACTGCGCCGCGCGCTGGATGGTGAAGGCTTCGATCAGGTAGAAGCTCAGCTGTGCGCGATGGCCGGCGTTGAACGCATCGAGCAGGTCATCGCGCGGTTGGATGACCCGGCCCAGCGCCAGGTGCTGCAGGACCTGCAACAGGCGCGCTGGGGCGGGCAAGGTGATCTGGCGCCGCTGCGCACGCGCCTGCGCGGGGTCTTCCGTGACGGACCGCACTGGTCGGCGGCGGCGATCACCGCTGACACTGGCCTGGCGCCGCTGTATCCGCCGCGGCGAACCTGAACCGGCGCCGCTTGCGCGCTTTGTTAGAGTGCATTCATTTTTCGAGGAAACCCGCGCATGACAGCAGCTGCTGCCGACAAGAAGAAGTTGCCCCTGCATTGGAAGATGGGCATCGGCTTTGCGATCGGCCTGATCCTGGGACTGATCGTGCACGCCCTGGGTGGCAGCGTCGATGGTCTGCAGGCCGGTGCCAAGTGGGTAATGGACTACATCACCACCCCGGCGTCGGGCCTGTTCCTCAACCTGATCTTCATGCTGATCGTGCCGCTGATCTTCTCGGCGCTGATCATGGGCGTGTCGGAGATGGGCGACATCCGCGCCCTCGGCCGCATCGGCTGGAAGACCCTGGCGTATACCGTGCTGCTGTCCGGCATTGCCGTGGGCATCGGCCTGGTGCTGGTCAACCTGCTCAAGCCGGGCGCGGGCGTCGATCCGCAGGTCGCCGCGATGATGCTTTCGGAGAACGCCGAGCGCAGCAAGGAAATCGTCGCTGGCATCCACGGCACGCCGAAGGGCATGGACATGCTGCTGTCGATCGTGCCGAGCAACGTGCTGCAGGCGGCGTCTGACAACGGCGCGATCCTGTCGCTGATGTTCTTCGCGCTGATGTTCGGCATCGGCATGGTGCTGACCGACAACGAGAAGGTCGCCCCGCTGCGTCGCGCCATCGAAGGCGTGTTCGAAATCTCGATGACCCTGATCAACCTGGTCATCCGCCTGGCCCCGTATGCGGTGGCCTGCTTCATGTTCAACCTGGCCGCGCTGTTCGGCTTCGAGCTGATCATCCGCCTGGGCGCCTACGTGGGCGTGGTGGTGCTGGCGCTGGGCCTGCACATGATCGTGACCTACGGCACCGCCGTGTGGCTGTCCGGCCGCTCGCCGCTGTCGTTCTTCCGCGATACCCAGGAAGCGACGGTGATGGCGTTCTCCACCGCCTCCAGCAACGCCACCCTGCCGACCGCGCTGCGCGTGGCCGACCAGATGGGTCTGCCGCAGCGCGTGTCGCGCTTCGTGCTGACCGTGGGCGCCACCGCCAACCAGAACGGCACTGCGCTGTTCGAGGGCGTGACGGTGATCTTCCTGGCCCAGTTCTTTGGCGTGGACCTGAGCATCGGCCAGCAGATCATGGTGATGGCGGTCTGCATCCTCGGTGGCATCGGCACGGCCGGCGTGCCGTCGGGCTCGCTGCCAGTGGTGGCGATGATCTGCGCGATGGTGGGCGTGAACCCGCTGGGCATCGGCCTGATCCTGGGCGTGAACCACTTCCTGGACATGTGCCGTACCGCCCTGAACGTGACCGGCGACCTGGCCCTGACCACCCTGGTGGCCAAGGGCGAGTCCCACGACGGCCCGGCGCTTACGCCCCACCAGGACTGAGTCCAAGGCCACTGCTGGCGACCTGATCGGGGTCGGATTCCTTGCTGCAGGGAAAGGTATCCGACCCCTTTTCACATGCGGAATCCGGCGGAGATCATGAAAGTGCCGGCCAGCGGCCGGCACTACCGGGCAAGGTGAACCGACCCCCCGCCCGGCGACTATGGGACAATAGGCCGCCCGCACGTCCGCGGCCGCCTCCCGATTCCGACAGAACCATGACGCAGCCTACCCGTCGCCAGTTGGCCAACGCCATCCGCTTCCTTGCCGCCGATGCGGTTGAAACCGCAAAGTCCGGCCACCCCGGCATGCCCATGGGCATGGCCGACATCGCCGAAGTCCTCTGGAACGACTACCTCCGCCACAACCCGAGCAATCCGCACTGGTTCAACCGCGACCGTTTCGTGCTGTCCAACGGCCACGGTTCGATGCTGCAGTACGCGCTGCTGCACCTGAGCGGTTACGACCTGCCGATCGAGCAGCTGAAGCTGTTCCGCCAGCTGGGCAGCCACACCGCCGGCCACCCGGAACGCCATGAGACCCCGGGCGTGGAAACCACCACCGGCCCGCTGGGCCAGGGTTTCGCCAACGCTGTGGGCTTCGCCCTGGCCGAGAAGCTGCTGGCACAGCGCTTCAACCGCCCGGAGCTGGAAGTGGTCGACCACCGCACCTGGGTGTTCATGGGCGATGGCTGCCTGATGGAAGGCGTGTCGCATGAAGCGGCGTCGCTGGCCGGTACCTGGGGCCTGCACAAGCTGGTCTGCTTCTGGGACAACAACCACATCTCCATCGACGGCAACGTCGAGGGCTGGTTCACCGACAACACCCCGGAGCGTTTCGAAGCCTATGGCTGGAACGTGGTCCGTGACGTCGATGGCCACGACCCGGAAAGCATCAAGGCCGGCATCGAGGCCGCGCTGTCGCAGAGCGACAAGCCGACCCTGATCTGCTGCCGCACCACCATTGGTTTTGGTTCGCCGAACAAGGCGGGCAAGGAATCCAGCCACGGCGCACCGCTGGGCAAGGACGAACTGGAAGCCACCCGCAAGCAGCTGGGCTGGGAGTACGGTCCGTTCGAGATCCCGCAGGCGATCTACGACGGCTGGCGCGCCAATGGCGCCGGCACCCTGCGCCAGGCCGAGTGGGAACAGCTGTTCGACAAGTACGCCAGCCAGTACCCGGGCGAGGCCGCCGAACTGACCCGTCGTTCGCACGGCGAACTGCCGGCCGACTTCGTTGCCAAGGCCGATGCCTACATCGCCCAGGTGGCGGCTGAAGGCCCGACGATCGCCTCGCGCAAGGCCTCGCAGCTGGCCATTGAAGCCTATGCCCCGCTGCTGCCGGAAATCGTCGGCGGCTCGGCCGACCTGGCGCACTCCAACCTGACCCTGTGGAAGGGCAGCAAGTCCGTTGCCAGCGACGACGCCAACGCCAACTACGTGTACTACGGCGTGCGCGAGTTCGGCATGACCGCCATTGCCAATGGCCTGGCCCTGCACGGTGGCTTCATTCCGTTCGACGCCACCTTCCTGGTGTTCAGCGATTACGCCCGCAATGGCGTGCGCATGAGCGCGCTGATCCCGGCCCACGCCATCCACGTCTACACCCACGATTCGATCGGCCTGGGCGAAGACGGCCCGACCCACCAGCCGGTGGAGCACCTGGCCTCGCTGCGCTACATCCCGAACAACGACGTGTGGCGCCCGTGCGATGCGGTCGAGTCGGCAGTGAGCTGGAAGGCCGCGATCACCCGCCAGGACGGCCCGAGCTGTCTGGTGTTCAGCCGCCAGAACCTGCCGCACCAGCCGCGCAACGCCGAGCAGATCGCCCAGATCGAGCGCGGTGGCTACGTGCTGGCCGATGCCGCCGGCACTCCGGACGTGATCCTGATCGCCACCGGTTCGGAAGTTTCGCTGGCCACTGAAGCCAAGGCCCAGCTGGATGCGGCCGGCCTCAAGACCCGCGTGGTCTCGATGCCGTCCACCGACGTGTTCCTGCGCCAGGATGCGGCCTACCGTGAATCGGTGCTGCCGAACGCCGTGCGCAAGCGCGTGGCCGTGGAAGCCGGCGTCACCGGCTTCTGGCGCCAGTTCGTCGGCCTGGACGGTGCAGTGATCGGCATTGACACCTTCGGTGCCTCGGCCCCGGCCGACCAGCTGTACAAGCACTTCGGCATCACCACCGCCCACGTGGTGGAAGCCGCCAAGGCGCTGTAAGCAGCATCGCAGCGTGATGAAGGAAAGGCCGGCGCAAGCCGGCCTTTCTCGTTTTCCTGGGTAGATCCACGCCATGCGTGGACGAGAAAAGGGGACGGCGTGTTCCGCCCGACGGCACCGCTGTCGCGTTGGCCTCTTCATCTGGCCTGCGTTCCTTGCGAAAAGGAGAGTCTGCCGAGACAACCTCAATAGTAAAAATGGTCAACAAGCGCGGCGCAGAAACCTATACTGGATTTGCGGAGTGTAAGGTGTGGCCTTACACTGGTACTGCATGATCGTCAGCTTCAGGCATAAGGGCCTGAAGGCGCTCTATGAGCGGGGCGACATTTCCGGAGTCCGTGCCGATCATGTGGCTCGGTTGCGGCGTTTGCTTCTGCAGTTGGATCAAGCCCGGCTGCCTGGAGACATGGGGCTGCCCGGAAATCGCCTGCATCCCCTGCACGGAAGCTATAGCGGCTACTGGGCTGTGAATGTCTCGGCGAGTTGGCGATTGGTGTTCCGCTTTCGTGGGCTCGACGTCGAACTGGTCGATTACCTTGATTACCACTAGGAGTCTGCTCGATGCCGTTGCATGATCCGCCGCATCCAGGAGAATCGCTGCGCGAAGACATCCTGCCGGCGATCAGCATGTCCATCAGTGCGCTGGCGCAGCACCTTGGTTATTCCCGTGGACAGCTGTCGACCATCATCAACGGGCACGCCGGCATCTCTGCTGAACTCGCGTACCGTCTTGAACTTGCGGGCCTCGGCAGTGCTCGTATGTGGCTGGCGATGCAGGCGGCCTATGACCTGTGGCAGGTCGAGCATCGAGAGCATCCGCCCATTGCCCGCCTGTATCTTGAGGATGCAGTGAGGATCGGACAGTAGATCCGCGCCATGCATGAATAAAGAAGGGGACGGAGGGGATCAAGTCGTCTGTGCATGAACGACTTGATCCCCTCCGTCCCCTTTTCTCAGGCAGTGCGTGCCAGCGCCAGGCGCAGCAGTCGCGCGTCCAGGCGCTCTGCGAAATCCGTCGGAGCCTGCAGGCCCATGCGCTGCAGGTACACCGCATCGCCGTCGCCGGCCGGTTGCCGCAACGCTGCCCAGACGGTACGCAGCTTGTCGCCGCGGGTCTGCGTGTTGGCCTTCAGCCAACCCAGCGCTTTCACCAGCACCTGCTCGATCTCGTTGAAGTCGCTGCCCAACGGATAGTCCGGCAGGCTGCCATCGGCGCGGAACGGTGCCAGCGCTGCCGCCAATGCCTGCGGCGTATTGCGCTGCAGGCGCACCGGGTGCGGTTGCGCGGTCGCCAGCAGCTTGCGCGCGGCATGTGCCTGCTGCAGCAGATCGCCCTGGAACGGGGCTTCGGTGATCGCGGTCATCGCATGCACGCAGTCCTCGTCGGTCAGACCGCGCAGGTCGGCGATGCCGTACTCGTTCAGGTAGATGTCGCGCAGGTGGCGCGGGATGGTGGTGTGGCCGTAGTTCCAGCGCACGTTGGATTCACGCCGGCCCTTGTCATCGCGCGCGGCGCGGAACATCAGCACGCTGCGCGCTTCCGGCAGGGCATGTGCCATCGCCACGAAGTTGTACTGGCCGCCCACGCCGGACACCACGCGTCCATCGTCCAGCGCATCCGATACCGCCGCGCCCAGCGCGGTGGCCATCATGCAGGAATTGAAGAAGCGCGCGTGCCGGCGCTGCAGGCGTTCCAGCGTTTCGTTGCCACCGTACAGCTGGTTGATCTCGCTGATGCGGCGCATGCCGATCGCACGACACTCATCTTCCGGCAGCGTGCGCAACCACTCGTAGAACTCCGGCGAGCCCAGGTAGAACGCGCCGTGCAGGTACTCGCCCTCGGCGGCCAGGGTGGCGTGGTCGATGGACAGCGTGCTGCCATTTTCGATGCGCTGCATCAGCGCCAGGTCGTCGTGCACCTTGCGCTTGATCACCCCGGTCTGCACCAGCCGGCGGAAGCCCTCGTTGAGCATCTCGCTGCAGCCGTACAGGCCCACTTCGAACGGATCCAGCCCGCCGATCTCCTGCACCAGCGGGTGGCTGGCCAGCTGCGGATCCAGCGCGTGCAGCACGCGGCGGTAGCGGGCGTTGTCGGTATGGCGCAGCACCAGTGCGTGGCTGAGTGCATCGGCCAGCGTGCCGATACCGATCTGCAGGGTGCCGCCGTCGCGCACCAGCGTGCTGGCGTACAGACCGATGGCGTAGTCGGCATCGCCGACCGGCTGCCGCGGCAGCCCGAACAGCGCCGGGTACGGCGGTGGCGGGGTAATCACCAGATCGAAGAACGACACATCGACCGTCGCCGAGCCGCCCAGATAGGGCAGCTGCGGATCGATCTCGGCGATCATCAATGGGCGCGGCAGGCCGCGCGCGGTCATCGCATCCAGGGTGTCCTGGGTGATGTCGTTGTTGCACGACAACGACAGCCGGCGGTCATCCGGCCGCATCGCCACCTTCTGCACGATCACCTGCGGCGCGCGCTGGGCGACCGCATCGGCGGCGTGGGTGTAGTTCAGGCTGGTGTAGCTGGACTGCGCCTGCCGCGAACCGAGCAGGGCGCCGGACTGCATGTAGAACTCTTCCACCTGCACATGTGCCGGCAACGCGTCGCGCGCGATCGCATCGGCATAGGCCAGGCGCGGGAAATCGTCGCCGAAATGGCGCTGCGCGAACGGTGCCATGAAGCGCGCTTCCAGGCCGTTTCCGCGGGCCTTCGGCGGGTTGAGCGACAGCGCGGTATACAGCTGCAGCGGCCGCGAAGGGTCGTGCTCGACGCGTGCGTAGAGGGCATTGAGCAGCCGGTGTGGCTTGCCCAGTGCCAGCGGTGCCCCGATCCGCAGCGGCCCGTCCACGCGCGCAAACAACCAGTCGACGGCGGCGTCCAGGTCGGTGAGGTGTTCGGTCATGCGCGGCGGTCCTGCGTGTGGGGGAGTGCTGGCATTACAGCATGTCGGGCTTGAACCGCCGTCGACGCGAGACTTCCGCGCCGGACACCATGAACTGCCCATCGCCGCGGTAATGCACCGTGCGCGGCAGCTTCGGCCGGGGCGCGACGTGGGCGCGCACGATTTCCCAGATGAACAGGTTGCTCGATTGCACCTGGCTGTCGTCGTAGAGACGGCATTCGAAGCAGGAATGGCATTGCCCGACCAGCGGCGCGCCGACCTCGCGCGCAGGTACTGCATCCAGCCCGAAACGCGCGAACTTGTCGACCTCGCGGCCGCTGCAGTTGCCGATGTCGACCACGGTATCGAGCAGCTCCACGCCGGGTACGTTGATCACGCACTCGCCACTACTGACGGCCAGTGCATGGCTGTGGTTTTCATTCCACAGGTAGGTGGCGACCAGCGACGGCGAAAAACCCATCACCATGTGCCAGCCCATCGTCATCAGGTTGCGCTGGCCCTGCCACGCGGTACTGACCAGCACGATCGGGCCGGGTTCGAGGAAGCGGCGCGCCTGCTCGACCGGGAAATCCTTCTTGGACAGCGCTTTCATCCGGGGCCTGGGGCGGGAGGAATCGATGCTGGCGCAGCCGGGATGAACCCGGAGTCGAGGGGCTTGACAGATGATTCGATTACGCGCGTAATCGTGCTGTCGATTACGGATGTAAACCATGACCCCGATCAGCGAAGCCGAAGCCGTTGTGATGGAGGTGCTGTGGCAGCAGGCACCGCGTAGCGCCGATGACGTGGTGGCCGCGCTGGCTCACCGCGACTGGGCCGAGCCGACCATCAAGACCCTGCTCAACCGCCTGCTGACCAAGGGCGCGATCGCTGCCGAGCGCGATGGCCGGCGCTACCTGTACCGGCCGCTGCTGCAGCGCCAGGCCTGGGTGGAGGCGCAGAGCCAGGACTTCATCGGGCGTGTTTTCGAGGGGCGCGTGGCGCCGCTGGTCGCGCACTTCAGCGAGCGCGGCCAGTTGAGCGCGCAGGACATCGCCGAACTGAAGAAGCTGATCCAGGAGCTGGACCATGACTGAGCTGCTCGACGGATTGTGGCAGGCCAGCCTGTGGCTGGCGGTGGGCGCGGTCCTGCTGGCGGTAATGCGCCCGCTGCTGGTGCGGATGGGCGGTGTGGGGCTGGCCTACCGCAGTTGGTGGCTGCTGCCGATGCTGCTGGTGGCACTGATGCTGCCGTTGCCGCAGGTTGCGTTGTTGCAGCAGGTGCCCACGCTGCCGCTGAAAGTGATGCCCGGTGCCATCGATGCCCTGAACGGGCCGTCGTTGCCATGGGCCGGGCTGTTGCTGGTGCTGTGGGCATTGGGCACGGGCCTGTGCCTGCTGCGCGACCTGCGCGCACAGCGTCGTTTCGAACGGCGGATGGGCCTACTGAAGCCGCGCGCCGATGGCAGCTGGCAGGCCAGCGGCGACCCCGGCCTGCCGGCGCTGGTTGGCCTGTGGCGGCCGCGCATCGTGGTCGGTCCGGCATTCGACCAGCAGTTCAGCGCACAGGAACAGGGGCTGATCCTGCAGCACGAGCGCAGCCATCGCCGCCATGGCGATCACTGGGCCAACGGCGCTCTGCTGCTGGCGCGCGCGGTGTTCTGGTTCCACCCGCTGCTGCCATGGGCGGCACGCCGCTTCCTGCGCGATCAGGAACTGGCCTGCGATGCCCGCACCATCGGTCCGCAGCCTGCGCTGCGCGGCCTCTATGCCAGCACGCTGCTGAAGGCGCAGCTGGTCCACCCGGTTGCGCCCGCGGTCTGCCATTGGCGCAGCCAACCCGTGTTGAAGGAGCGTATCGCCATGTTGAAGCAGTCCAAGCGGAAGGCATTGCCGTGGGTGTCCGGGCAGGTGCTGGTGGTCGGGTTGTGTGTGGGCATGGGGGCGGTGGCATGGGCCAGCCAGGGCGGTGCGGCCGGTGGCACCCGGATCGGTGTCGAGCCGTTCGAACATGCGCAGGACGATGCGGCCAAGGCGGGGTTGGACCGGCCGATCCAGGTGGACAAGATGCCGCCGCCGTCCTATCCGAAGTCCGCCGTCGAGCAACGCCAGGTAGGCGTGGTCAATCTGCGCATCGAAGTGGATGCACAGGGCCATCCGACCGATGTGCGGGTACTCAGTGCGACCAATCCGGGGGTGTTCGACGCCGTCTCCATCGCCGCCGCGCGCAGCTGGACCTATCGTCCCGCGGTGAAGAACGGCAAGCCGGTGGCCGGTGCCGTACGCATTCCGATCACCTACGCCATGGATGACACCGAGGACGCGAAGTGAAGTCCGCGCCGCTGTTGTTGATGGCGGCGCTGCTGGTGGGGTGTGCAACCCAGGATCGCCTGACCACCGTCGATACCCGCAGCGAGAATGTCGGTCACCAGCGCCTGCAGCCGCAGGCGGGCGGCGGCAGTGGGCAGCTGCAGGTGTATTCGCTGGGTGCGACCGAGGGCTACCGGATGCCGCAACTGTACGCGGCACCGGACCCGGAGGTCGGTGATCGCGACCCGCGCGCGGAACTGGCGCCGACCACCATCTGCCTGCAGGTGGTGGTTGATGCCAACGGCGACGTCGAGCGCAGCCTGCCATTGACCGATCGCCCGGAGTGCGCGGCAGGTGCTGCGGGCGAGAATGCGCCCCTGCTGCAGGCAGCGCAGGAAGCCGTGGCGATGTGGAAGTACTCGTCCGCAGCGGTCTGCCACTTCGCGGCCGGCAAGGTGCCTGCCAATCGCGGTGACTGCCGGGGCGCCGAGCGTGTCGAACCGGTGGCCGTCACCCTGCAATATGCCTTTACCTTCGAGATCGTGAAGGGCCAGCACGTGGTGCGCGCGCAGGGAAAATGATCGCTCGCGATGACCGGGGTAGCGCCGGGCCATGCCCGGCGGGCGCAGCGGCGTGGATCAGGCCCCGCCCTGGATGTTGGCCTTCACTGCGGGCTGCATCAGCTTCGGTTCTTCCAGCGTCGCATCGCGGGCTTGGCGCACGCTGACGAACTCTGCCTCGGCTACGCCGTCGTGCACGTGGATGTTGTGCGCGCGCTGTTGGCCGATGGTGGTTTCGTTGGCGAACCCGCGGCCACCGGGGCCGTAGTCGTGGCAGACAAACACGCGCGTCGCATCGGGCAGGGCCAGCAGGCGCTGGATTGAGCGGTACAACTGCGCGGCATCGCCGCCCGGGAAATCGCAGCGGGCAGTGCCGCCGTCGGGCATGAACAGCGAGTCGCCGGTAAACAGCGCATTGTCGATCAGATAGGCGATGCTGTCGCTGGTGTGGCCGGGCACGGCGATCACCTGGCAGCGCAGGTCACCCAAAGCGAAGGTCTCGCCATCGCTGAACAGGTGGTCGAAGATCTCATCGGCTGCGGGAAGCTGCAGGCCATAGCGCGGTGCGAACGTGGCCTGCACCGCGCGGATGCCTTCACCGATGGCCAGCGTGGCCTGCGGGAACCGTTGCTTGAGCCGGCGCCCGGCCGACACATGGTCGGCGTGGGCATGGGTTTCCAGCAGCCAGCGCAGCTGCAGGCCCTGTTGTTCGATGGCCTGCAACGCGGCATGCAACGGCGCTTCACTGCTGGCGTCGGTATCCGGGTCGTAGTCCAGGACCGGGTCGATCAGCGCCGCCTCGCCGCTGGCCACGTCGCTGACCAGGTAGCTGAAGGTGTTGCTGTCACGGTGGAAGAACGACTGCACCTGGACCGACATCGAAACTCTCCTCAGCGCGTGCCGAGCACGCGGTTCAGCAACTGCGCCAGGTTCTCACCGGCCAGTCGCAGCTGCGCTTCGGCCAGCGGCCGGTAGCGCTCGGTGTATTCGTCACCGATTTTACGCGTGGCCGGATAAACGCCAGCTTGCATGGAGATGCGGCAGCTGGCTTCGGCCCACGTCTGCGGGTCGCGCTGCGGGTGGGACTGGCGCGCGAGCTTCGGTGCGCGCTGGCTCTGCAGCACCGGCAGGTAGCCGGCGTCGTCCAGCTTGCGGGTGTTGAGCATGCCACTGTCCCACAGCGAGTGCAGGTTGGTACCGCGGTTGCCGAACTGCAGCTGGAAATCGTTGCCGCCCTTGTCGTGGGCGTAACCGGCGTGCATCGGTTGGTGGATGTCGCCGACCAGATGCACGACGAACTTCAGCGCCTGCAGGCGCTCGCCGTCGGTCAGGCTGCGATCGCCGAGGATGGCGCTCTGTGCCTTCAGGGCCTCGACGATGCAGTTGCCGTTTTTGCAGTGCTTCGGTGCTTCGTAGTGGCAGTTGTCTTCGGCGATGTTGACGTAGTGCCAGCCGGCCGAGCGGCGGCCCAGGCCCGGGTCCTTGGCGCGCAGCTGGTCGGCCCACGGCGCGATGCTGGCCAGCGTGGCGTCCGGTTCGGTGGCCAGCAGGCGGTCCACTTCGGCGCGGGCGGTGGGGTTGAGGCGGGCGTCGGCGACTTCGGCGACAAGGCGGTGGCCTTGCGCGCCCCAGGCATGTGCGGGGGCGGAGACGGACAGCAGGGCCGGCGCCAGGGCGGCGGCGAGGAACAGGGAGTGCAGGGCTTTCATGCGCACATTCTAGCGGGGTAGGTGGATTGAAGAGCGGCGCGTTCCTGTTCCGAAGTGGGAGCGCAGAGGAATGGGTTTACGGCGTGTCCCTGCTCCGCTCCCCGCCTTGCCCCAGCTCCGGAACCGCTTCAGTCCCAGGCACAAAAAAGCCCCGGCAATCACCGGGGCAACATGCTGCGAGGGTTTTGCGTGCGGCGGGGGAGCGGGGGGGAAGCCCCCACGCTCCACACACCGCTTTTGAACTTGAAGACGTACGAAACGCCACC
>NZ_JBQEMR010000031.1:0-45987 GCF_052045015.1 Stenotrophomonas sp. 22692 | reverse complement strand
GGGCGGTGTCGGAGTGCGGGGTGTCAGCCGCATGGATGCGGCTGCCAAGCCTCCAAGGACGTACTTGCGGCGTCCCCGCACTCCGACACCGCCCCGCCACCCCACGGAATGCCAGCTTTTGCTGTTGCTGCTGCCTTGGCTTGAAGGCTTCGGCGGGTGCAGGGCGCAGCCCTGCCGAACAACCTTTACCTCAATTGGCTGTCCTTGCTGCCACGCCGGTTATAGCCGGCATGCGCCTGTTCTTCGTCGTCACGCGCCTGCTGGCACGCCACGCACAGCCGGACACCGGGCACGGCCTGGCGCCGCGCCAACGGGATCGGCGCGTCGCATTCCTCACAGTGCTCCAGACCCGGGCCCTCGCGCAGCTGGCGCCGCGCGCGGGCGATCGCATCGTCGACAGTGGCGTCGATCTGGTCCTGGACCGCGCCGTCTCCCGCCCAACCGGTAGCCATGGCCATCCTCCGCAGGTGTGTCGCCTGATATGGAGACGATACACCCCGGCAAAAAGGCACGCCTTAATGTAGAGCCGAGCCACGCTCGGCTGCTCTTCAGGAAGACGAACAGAGCGCGGATGGGTTCGATCAAGCCGATTGCGACTTAATCCCCTCCGCCCCCTTCTTGTTTACCAGACCAGGTCGTCCGGCACCTGGAACTGCGCGTAGTAGGCGTCGTCCTCGGCGTTGCCGGTGGAGATCTCGGCGGTCGAGCCCGGCTGGCCATGGTCGACGATGATCGCCTCCGGGGCGCGCTCACGCACCTTCTCGGCAGCAGCACGTGGCAGCAGGGCGTAGCCCTCGCCATTGGCGACAATGACCAGCACGCCGACCGACAGCGCCTTGCGCAGCTTGGGGTCGATCAGCAGAGTGCGGATCGCCGCGCCATCGCTGAAGCGGTACTCGTCGTCGCCCTTGTGGGGCACGGCATGGGCCGTGATGATCTGCTTCGCCTGCGCCTTCTGTTCAGCCTGACGGGCCTGGGCATTGCGCTCGGCGGCCAGTGCGCGGTCGCGCTCGACCTTCTCGGCGCGGGCCCGTTCAGCCTCGCGCTGGACGTCGGCCGAGGTCGATTCGGCCTTGCCCTGCCGGGCCTTGGCCTGCGCGCTCGCGGCAGCGCTGGCCTGCGACTTCTTGGCCAGGCCGGCCTTGAGCAATTGTTCCTGCAGCGCGTTGGGCTTTGCCATGGTCGATGCGTACCGCGTGTAATCTTGGATGCTCCATTCTACCGACGCCCCGCCGCCCCTGCATGGCAGTCCTGAAGTACCTCAACGGCTATCCCGAACCCCTGGTCGCCCAGGTCAGCGACCTGCTGGCACAGGGCAAACTCGGCCCCTGGCTGCAGCAGCGCTACCCCGACCCGCACGAAGTGCGCAGCGACCGCCAGCTGTACGACTACACCCAGGACCTGAAGGACCGCTACCTGCGCAAGTCGGTGCCGCTCAACAAGGTCTGCTACGACAACACGCTGGAAGTGATCAAGCACGCGCTGGGCACCCATACCGCCATCTCCCGCGTGCATGGCGGCCGCCTCAAGGCCAGCCGTGAGATCCGCATCGCCACCGTGTTCCGCCAGGCACCGGCCGCGTTCCTGCGCATGATCGTGGTGCATGAGCTGGCCCACCTGAAGGAAGCCGACCACAACAAGGCCTTCTACCAGCTGTGCCAGCACATGGAGCCGGATTACCTGCAGCTGGAGTTCGATACCCGCCTGTACCTGACCGAGCTGGCCAACCGCGGCCAGCGCTGACCGGCCGCAGCAGCTACACTGCGCGCCCCCTGCCTGACCTTTCCGCCATGGAACCGATCCGTCTCGACAAACGCCTGTCCGCTCTGCTCGGCATCCCACGCGGCGAGGCGCGACGCTACATCGAAGGCGGCTGGGTCACGGTCAACGGCGACGTGGTGGAACAGCCACAGCGTCCGGTCGATGACAGCGCGGTGATCGTCGTGGCCGAGCAGGCCAGCGATGAAAAGGCCGAGCGGGTCAGCATGCTGCTGCACAAACCGGCTGGCGTTGCCGCCGAAACCCTGTGCGCGCTGGTCAGCAGTGACAGCCGCAGCGAACTCGACGCCAGCGACATCCGTCCGCTGCAGCGCCACTTCCACGGACTGCAGCTGGCCGCCTCGCTTCCGGCCAGCGACAGCGGCCTGGTGGTGGTCAGCCAGGATCCGGCCACGCTGGCCCATCTGCAGCGCAATCTGGGCCGCACCGAACAGGAATACCTGATTGAAGTGGCCGAAGGCGGGCCCGAGCGCGGCCCGTGGCTGATGGCGCGGCTGCAGCACGAATCGGGCGGCGCCAAGGTCAGCTGGCAGAGCGAGCAGCGCCTGCGCTTCGCGGGCAAGGGCCTGACGGCCAAGGGCCTGCGCGTGGCGGTCACCGCGGCCGGCCTGCAGGTGACGGCCGTGCGTCGACTGCGTATTGGCCGCGTGGCACTGGGACCGCTGCCTGCGGGGCAGTGGCGTTACCTGGGCAGCGACGAGCGGTTCTGACAGGGAAGTCCCTGTCATCCACGCATGGCGTGGATCTTCTGCGATGCACCGTCTGCCTTTGATCCACGCGTGGCGTGGATCTACCATCGGCGCATGAGCCTGCCCAAGCCCCTGTGGCGACGCCTGCTGCGCGTCGCTGCAATCATCCTCGCCGCGCTGTTGCTGCTGGTCCTGTCCGGGCTGCTGCTGGCCGACCATCTCACGCCACGGGCGCAGGGCGCACCCTCGCATGTGCTGCCACTGCAGCCGGCGCAGACCCGCATCGACCAGGAAATCGTGCCGCTGCAGGACGCACACCCCGGACAGTCCGGCGTGGCGTTCCTCAGTGATGGCATGGATGCCTTCGCCGCACGCGCGATGATCACCACGCACGCAGGCCGCAGCCTGGACCTGCAGTACTACATCTGGCACGACGACCTGATCGGCCACCTGATGGCCAAGGCGCTGTACGACGCCGCCGAGCGCGGTGTGCGCGTGCGCATCCTGCTTGACGACATGAACGCCCAGGACAAGGACGCGCTGATGATGGCGCTGGACCGGCACCCGAACATTGAAATCCGCCTCTACAACCCGTTCCGAAACCGCAGCGGCATCGCGCGCACGCTGGAACTGGTGCAGCGCGCTTTCAGCGTGAACCACCGCATGCACAACAAGAGTTGGATTGCCGACGGCCGAGTCGCGATCGTCGGTGGCCGCAACATCGGCGAGGAGTACTTCAGCGCACGCACCGATGTGAATTTCCAGGACCTGGATCTGCTGGTTGCCGGCCCCGCCGTGGAGCAGGCCAACCGCATCTTCGACGACTACTGGAACAGTGAAGCGGCCATACCGGTATCGGCGCTTGCCTTCCATACCGATGCACAGCTACGCCTGCTGGTCCGCGAATCGGATCACGAAGCGCAGCGCGACGTGGCCCGGCCCTACCTTGCGCGCGTGGCCGAATCGCGCAAACGGCAGCGCCCAAGCCCTGAGCCGCTACATTGGAGCGGTGCAGTGCGCATCGTGTCGGACCCGCCGATGAAGCACCGCAAGGACGATCGCGCTGCCTGGCTGGTGTCGACCCTGATCAGTGAGCTGCAGGCCGCCCGGCACAAGGTCCTGTTGATCTCGCCCTACTTCGTACCCGGCAACGAAGGCCTGGATGGCTTTTCGGCCATGGCCGGGCGGGGCGTGCAGGTCGGCGTGGTCACCAACTCACTGGCCGCCAATGACGTTGCCGCCGTGCACGGTGGCTACATGGGCTACCGCGTGCCATTGCTCGAAGCTGGCGTCCACGTGTACGAACTGAAAGCGCAGGGGCAGTCCGCCGATGCCGGCGTGTTCGGCAGCAGCGGCGCGAGCCTGCATACCAAGGCGTTCCTGGTCGACGACCGCCGCGGTTTCGTCGGTTCGTTCAACCTCGACCCGCGCTCGGCCTATCTGAACACTGAAATGGGCGTGCTGTTCGACGATCCGGTACTGGGCGCACAGCTGCGGGACGAGTACCTGCGCCTGGCCGATCCCAGGCACAGCTGGTGGCTGGCGCTGGACGACCGTCACCGGTTGCGCTGGCTGGAGCGTGAACCACCACCACACTGGGTGGAGGCCGAGCCAGGGGCAACGGCGCGCAAGCGCTGGTTGTCGCGGGTGATCAGCTGGCTGCCGGTGGAATCGCAGCTGTAACGCTCAGGGCGCCGGACCCGCCTCTTCCTGTCCAGCGTCATCGCGTGTTTCCACGCTGCGCCCGTGCAGGCGCCGCCAGATCCAGCGCAGGGCATGCGGCGGCGCCGAAGGCAACTGTTCGAGCAGGGCCAGCATGCGGCTCTGGCTGGCATGTCCATGCCGGCACAGCAGGCTGGCCGCTGCGGCCGCACTGGCCAGGCGCAGGCTGTCAGCCAGCGGGCCATCCGCCTCGGGCGCCAGTGCCTGGTGCACCGGCTCGGGCAGCTCCCAGGCCGCAGCCACGCGTTGCGCCAACGGCAGCGACCACTGCTGGAGCAGCTGCAGCGCCAGCGCCGGCTCCACCGTCTCATCGCGTGCCTGCGCTTCCTGCAGCAGCTGGCGCATCACCAGTGCGGCCCCCAGCCCCTGTACCAGGCCCAGCCACTGGGCGGCGAAGGCATCGCCGAAGGTGACCGTGCGCGCGTGGTCAGCGGCTGCGCGCGAAGCCAGCAGCGCGTGCTCCCAGATGATCGTGCTGAACTGCGGAAACACCTCGCACTGCACCTGCATCACCGGCTGTACCAGCACCGCGCTGATGATCTGCCGCACGCCTTCGGTTCCGACCAGTGTCACCGCCCGCTGCAGGCTTTCCACTGGGCGCTCGTGCACCTTGTAGGCCGGGCTGTTGGCGATGCGCAGCAGGTTGCCGGTCAGCACCGGGTCCTGGCCGATGATCGCCGCCATCACCCGCGCCGATGCCGCATCGTCGTTGACCGTCTGGATCAGCTGCGGCAGCAGCTGCGGGCGGCGCGGCAACTGACGGGCCGCCCAGTCCCGGTCCTGCAGCGCGCGCGCCACCGCCTCGCCCAGTCCCGCGGCCTGCACCGGCGTGGATCCACCGGCCAGGCGCGGGTACAGGGCCAGCGCATGCAGGCCGCGCTGCAGATGTGCAGCGATCTCGGCCGAAGGCAGCGCCTCACCCTGCAGGCTGGCCGCAGCCGCCGCCACCGCCTGCCGCGACACCGCCGCCAACCGGGACGGCGCGGCCCCGGTCGAGCGCGCCAGCCAGCCGCGCAGCGATCGCCACCAGGCCGGCGTCATCGCCGCCCGCCCTGTCGTTGTGGTGCCCTTGCCGTCACTGACCGCCCTGCCTCTTCACGCGAATCCGGCCACCCGCCGTCGTCGCAGCATCGGCCGCACTTTCATCTTCTTTAACCGGAAGGTCGCCGATGTCGACGGCACCGGCCGGGGGAATGGACTAGAATGGCGCCGCGCGACCCGTCCCCCTGCACCGACGACGTCGCTTTTTTTGTTTTGGGACCCTACCGTTCACTGGCCGTTCGCTGCAGTTCGCCGCTGATCGCGCCATCGGAGACGCCATGCTATTCGAAACCCTCGCCACCACCGGCCACGAACAGGTGGTGTTCTGCCACAACCACGACGCCGGCCTGAAGGCGATCATCGCCATCCACAACACCACCCTCGGCCCGGCCTTGGGCGGCGTGCGCATGCGCCCCTACGCCAGCACCGACGAGGCGCTGGCCGATGCGCTACGGCTGAGCCGGACGATGACCTACAAGAATGCACTGGCCGGCCTCAACGTAGGTGGCGGCAAGGCGGTGATCATCGGCGACCCCAAAGTGGACAAGACCGAGGTGCTGTTCCGTGCCTTCGGCCGTTATGTCGATTCCCTGGGCGGGCGCTACATCACTGCCGAGGACGTCGGCACCGACGTCAACGACATGGAGAACATCTACCTGGAAAGCCAGTTCGTGACCGGCGTGCACCAGGTCCATGGTGGCTCCGGCGATCCCGCTCCGTTCACCGCCTACGGTGCGCTGCAGGCACTGATGGCGTCGATGCGCTTCAAGTTCGGCCATGAGGAAGTGGGCAAGACCAGCATCGCTGTGCAGGGCCTGGGCCACATCGGCATGGAACTGGTGAAGCTGCTGCGCGACCGCGGCGCCAAGCTCTACGTCACCGACCTGGACAGCGCGCTGGTTGATCGCGCGGTCAGCGATTTCGGTGCCGAAGCAGTCAAGCCGGATGAGATCCATGAAGTGAACGCCGACGTGTTCGCACCGTGCGCGCTGGAAGGCGCGATCAACGCCGACACCCTGCCGCGGATCAAGGCGAAGATCATCTGCGGCACCGCCAACAACCAACTGTCGAGCCTGGAGATCGGCGACGAGCTGCATGCGCGCGGCATCCTGTATGCACCGGACTATGCGGTCAATGCCGGCGGCGTGATGAACGTGTCGCTGGAGATCGACGGTTACAACCGCGAACGCGCGATGCGCCTGATCCGCAGCATCTACCACAACCTCACCCGCATCTTCGAACTGTCGCAGCGCGAGAACATCGCGCCGCAGCGTGCCGCCGACCGCATCGCCGAGAGCCGCATCCTGTCGATCGGCAAGCTGAAGATGCCGCTGGGCCGCAGCACCCCGCGCCTGGGCAACCTGCGCGGCGGCTGAGCCAGCCGACGTCGCGCCGGGCATGACCCGGCGCGACCTGTCCTTCAGAAGCCGGTGCTGTAGCGCAAGGCTGCCTGCCGCGCACCTTCGCCACCGACGCGCTGGTCGAAGCCCAGGCTCAGGCGGCCATTGCGGCCCCACCACGATTCCAGCGCCACGCCGATCAGCGCACTGCCGCGCGGTGCGTTCCAGCCCGCCAGCGGTGCCCAGGCATCGACGCCGACGAAACTGGCCTGCCAGTCCGCATCCGCGCCATCAATCCGTTGCTGCCATTCGGCATGCCCACGCAGCGTCCAACGCCCCCAGCCACGCTCGCCGCGGATACCGGCCAGCATCTGGCTGCGCTGCACGCGATTGGCATCGCCCCGCAGGCCGAAACCGAAGCCGCCGAGCTCATTGAAGGCGTCGGTATCCACGCGCGTGGTGCTGGCGCCGACGTAGGGCGTCAATGATGCGCCTGCACGCCCCAGCCGGTACCCGCCCTCCACGCTGGCACTGCTGAAACGGCCACCATACCGCGCAGAGACACCATAGGCGCCCGCACCGAGCAGCAGCTGACGATCCAGCGCGCGGGTGAACTGGCCGCTTCCGACCTGGGCCAGCGCGTAGCCACGCCCCAGATTCCAGCCCGCGTACAGCTGCGCCTGCGCCTGGCGATCACGCCCACGATCGCCGCCGAAACTGCTGCCACCATTACTTCGGGTCTCGCCAAACGCCACGCCCATCAGGCCGTTGCTGCCCAGTGGCAGATCCTGGCCGGCCATCCAGCCCCGGCTGTCGGCGGCGTTGCCGGCGAAGCTGCCCTGCCCCGCCTCACCCAGCGCGCTCTGCCAGCTACCGCGCAGGCGCGGTGCGGCCTGTACACGATCGAAGCGCTCGGCGATCGCACGCCGCGACATGTCGATGCTGTCGAAAGTCGCCGCTTCGGCACGGGCGTGCGCTTGACCGGACAGGCTCTGCAGGCTGGCGGCCAGGCCCTGCGGGCCACCGCCGGTCCACTGCAGGGCGCCGGCCGCTGCACCAACGGCCGATCCCTGCAGCCCTGCGTTTTTGTCGAGTGCTGCGAATGCACCTTCCAGGCGCTGTGCTGCCGCCTGGGCGGACGCCCCCAGGCCGCTGGCCGCTGCGGTGACGCTGACCTGGGTCAGGTTCAACCAGGCGTTGTTGCTGTCGTAGCCGTAACTGCTCTGCAGCAACGACAGCCCCTGCAGGCCACTGGAGGTAGCCGGCGTACTGAAGGTGCCACTGAGTCCGCCTGCCGCGTGGATCAGGTCCTGCCGGCTGCCGTTCTGTGGCACGTAGCCGGAAACGAAGCCATGCACGCGCACGCCACCGTCGATCGCGGCATTGCCGGTGACCTGCAGCGCATTGGCGCCCAGTGCGATCATCAGCTGTGCACCGGCCTGCTGGGTGTAGTTGCCCTCGATCGTGCCGGTGGTGTTGCCGGTGGTGAGGAACACGCTGCTGCCGTTGACCACATTGCCGATCACGCGGGGCGTGCCGCCATTGAACTGCAGGCCGGTCGAATCCGGATCGGACTGGCCGAGAATGGTCACATTGGAACGGACCACACCACCGTTCTGCAGCGACAGGATGCCGCGTTCGATGCGGGTGGCGCCGGTGTAACTGTTGTTTCCGGCCAGCACCAGGGTGCCCCCGCCCTGCTTGACCAGGCCGCCGCTGCCGACGATATCGTTGCGCCACGCCGAGCCGGTCGAAGCAAGATCCACGTTGGCGACCACATCCCCCCAGTCGAAACGGCCCGGACCGTTGATCGCACGGCCGATGTCGAGCAGGCCGTAGCCGAACACCGGATCCACGCCCGGCGCGCCGATGTCCTTGGCGGTGCCCAGCAGGGTCTGCCGCACCAGATCGTTGCTGAAGTACGGGAAGCGCTCCCAGACCAGCGCCGCCGCGCCGGAAATCAAGGGCGCCGCAAATGACGTGCCGTAGTTCCAGTAGTAGCTGCCACCATTGGCATCGGGATAGACCGCGCTGCCTGGCGCCGCCAGGCAGTAGCGGGCTGCCTGGCCACAGGCATTGGCATAGCTGGCCAGCGTACCGGGCGCATACGGATCCACGGCGGTGGCCACCAGCCAGCCGCGCTCCAGATCGGCGGCCGGCAGCGTGCCGGCCACGCCCTGCTGGCTGGGCAGCGCGGCCAGGCTGCTCGGTTCGCTGCGGCCATCATTGCCCGCGGCAAACACCACCAGCCCGCCGTGGTTGATCACGAAGGGACGATATTCGGCGGCCACCTGCGCGGTGGTCGGCAGGTCGGTCCAGTACAGGCCGCCCCACGAATTGTTCATCACCTTCACGTTGTAGCTGATCAGGTCCTGGTGGACCTGGGCCACACCCAGCGGTCCGCTGAATGCATTGCCGCGTCCGCTGCCGTCGTCGGTCGGCGGTTTGTCGGCAATGATCCGTGCCGACACGATCTGCGCCTTTGGCGCGATGCCGCCCGGCCAGGAGCCCGTTGCCGCGCCGGCGGCGAGGCTGGCCACGGCGGTGCCGTGGCCGACCACATCATCGACACCCAGATTGTTTCTGGCCGGATCGATGTAGTTGAGGTTGGCCAGCACCCGGCCATTCAATGCCACCGCATTGCGCTGCACGCCGGAGTCGACGATGCCGATGCGCACGTTCTGACCGGTCAGGCCAGCAGCCTGTGCGGCGCGCGCATTGGTGACTGACAGATGCGCGTCGAAAGCCGGCTCCTGTGGTTTGACCGGGGGCGGCGTCGTCGGTGGCGGGGTAGTCGGTGGCGGCGGTGGTGGCGGTGTATCGATGCGCACGTTGCCGCCCCCGCCACCTCCACCACAGGCCGTCAGCGCCAGTGCCAGCGCGGTTGCCAGGGCAGATCTCACCGTCGTCGTGCGTTTCATCGATTCCTTCCCATGAACGTTGGCCCGCCCTTGTGCCGGCAGGCATGCGGCGCCGTCCAACGGCGGCCCTCCCCGACCCTCTATACTTGGGCCGACCCCCACGCAGTCTGCCGGGAAACCGGGGCGCTTCCAACGGCCCACGGTCTCCTTTCCGAACATTGCTTACGCATCAACGAGATTGCCATGTCCAACATCGTCATCGCCGCCGCCAAGCGCACCGCCATCGGCTCCTTCCTCGGCCAGTTCAACGGCGTGCCGACCCCGACCCTCGGCGCGGCCGCCATCGCCGCCGCCCTGGAACAGTCGGGCATCCCGGCCAGCGACGTTTCCGAAGTCCTCATGGGCTGCGTGCTGCCGGCCAATCTGGGCCAGGCGCCGGCCCGCCAGGCGGCGATCGCTGCCGGCATCCCGCTGTCAACCGGTGCCACCACGCTGAACAAGGTGTGCGGCTCGGGCATGAAGACCATCATGCTCGGCCATGACCTGATCAAGGCCGGTTCGGCCAGCATCGTGGTCGCCGGCGGCATGGAATCGATGTCCAACGCGCCGCACATGCTGCCCAACTCGCGCACCGGCAACCGCTTCGGCAACTTCCAGGCGGTCGATCACATGGCCCACGATGGCCTGGTCAACGCATACGACGGCAAGGCGATGGGTGAATTCGCCGAATGCGCCGTGGACAAGTACCAGTTCAGCCGCGAAGAGCAGGACGCCTACGCCATCGAATCGGTCAAGCGCGCGCAGGCGGCCCAGGCCAACGGTGCGTTCGCCGATGAAATCGTCGCGGTGAAGGTCGCCACCCGCAAGGGCGAGGTCGAGGTCACCACCGACGAGCAGCCCGGCCGCTCGGACATCGCCAAGATCCCGACCCTGCGTCCGGCTTTCAAGAAGGACGGCAGCGTCACCGCCGCCAGTTCCTCCAGCATCTCCGACGGCGCCGCCGCTGTGGTCCTGCTGACCGAGGAAGACGCAGCCGCGCGTGGCATCACCCCGCTGGCCCGCATCGTCGGCCACGCCACCCACTCGCAGGAACCGGAGTGGTTCACCACCGCCCCGATCGGCGCGCTGCACAAGCTGCTGGACAAGACCGGCTGGTCGCTGGACCAGGTCGATCTGTTTGAAATCAACGAAGCCTTTGCCGTGGTGGCGATGGCGCCGATGCGCGAACTGGGCATCCCGCATGACAAGCTCAACGTGAATGGCGGTGCCTGCGCACTGGGCCATCCGATCGGCGCCTCCGGTGCACGCCTGGTGGTGACCTTGGTCAACGCCCTGCGCACGCGCGGTGGCAAGCGCGGCATTGCCACCCTGTGCATCGGCGGTGGCGAAGCAACGGCTATCGCCATCGAATTGATTTAAATGGATTTAACGATGATTTCGCAAAAATGAATGCGGGATCGCTTGACACCCAATCTTGGCTTGTCATCATGTTGTCGGCGCGCAGCATGCGCGTTGCCTAATTCTAACGACGAGGATTCACACAATGAGCATCAACAAGCTGCTGGTCGCGATGTCCCTGGCTCTGGCCCTGGCCGCCTGCTCGAAGCAGGAAGCTGCCCAGGACGCCGCTGCTTCGGCCAACGAAGCCGCCACCGAAGCCCAGGCTGCTGCCGACCAGGCCGCCGCTGCTGGCGCCCAGACCGCCGACGCTGCCCAGCAGGCCGCTGACACCGCCGCCACCGCTGCTGACGCTTCGGTTGACGCTGCTGCCCAGGCTGGCGCTGCTGCCACCGACGCCGCTGCCGGCGCCGCTGCTGACGCTGCCAAGGCTGCTGAAGGCACCGCTGAGAAGGCCAAGGACGCTGCTGAAGAAGCCAAGAAGTAATAACTTCTTTCTTCACGCTGTTCTGGAAAAGCCGCTGGTTCGCCAGCGGCTTTTTCTTTTGTCGAAATGCGCGCGACTGAGCCGCTGCATCGCGACCCCGTCTTCACAACGGCATGAATAGGCTGGCGTCCCCATCCATTGCAGTACCGGAGACCGCCATGAAGATTCGTCCGATCACTACCAGCCTGCTGGCCGCCTCCCTGCTGCTGGCCCTGGCCGCCTGCAAGGGCCCGGAAGCCGAACAGGCCAAGCAGGACGCACAGCAGGCGGCCGACAGCGCAGGCGCTGCCGCCCGTGACGCCGTGGACAAGGCCGCCGAAGCCACCCGCAACGCCGCCGACAAGACCGCTGCCGCGTCCGAGCAGGCCGCCGCCGATACCCAGCAGGCGCTGGACAAGGCTGCAGACGCCACCGCGAACGCGGCCGACAAGGCCAAGGACGCCGCAACCGACGCCGCCGCACACGCCAGCGACGCGACCGCCAACGCCGCGCAGAAGGTTGCCGACAAGGCACGTGATGTCGCCAATGACGCCAAGGCCAACGCCGCCAAGGAAGAAGCCAAGCACTGAGGTGTATCGGCAGCCGAGCATCGGCTCGGCGCTACTGGAAAAGCCGCGGCACTGCCGCGGCTTTTCTGCTTTTCGCTCTCCGCTCTTTCTGTTGATTCCTTGGTGGACCGCACGGAAACCGTCCAAGGCCGCGCGGGTAGGTTGCGCAGGGGCGTAAGCGCCATGGATGGCGCGCCCGGGCCTACAAGGACGTATTCACGGCGCCCCCTGCGCGACCTAGCCGCGCGGCCCATCCATCAGTATCAGCGCCCACCACGAGGGGCACCGCCGTTGGCCATTCCCTACGGCAGCGCGCGCGCCAGCATCGCCGTCAGCTCCAGCCCCGCCGGCAGCGTCCCAAACGCCAGCCCATGCTCCCTTTCCAGCCGGCTGCGCACGAACGCCTCCGCCATCGGGCTGCGCGCACGCAGCAGCAGCGCCGCCTGCAGCAGCAGCGCGGTACGCTCGCAGAACAGCCGCGCCTGCGCTTCCTCCGGTGGCGGCGCCGCTGCCCAACGCTGCAATGCCGCTGCATAGCGCGCATCACGATCAGCCACCGACGCCAGCTCACCGCGCAACGCCGCCATCGCCTCCGGCTCACGCGCCAGCGCGCGCAGCACATCCAGGCACTGGATGTTGCCGCTGCCCTCCCAGATCGAATTCAACGGTGCCTGCCGGTACAGGCGCGGCAGCATCGACTCCTCTACGTAGCCGGCACCGCCCAGGCATTCCTGCGCCTCATTGACGAAAGCCGGTGCGCGCTTGCACAGCCAGTACTTGCCCAGTGCCGTCCCCAACCGCGCCATCGCCGCTTCATTGGCATCCACACCGGCACGATCCACCGCGCGTGCGATGCGCATCGCCAACACCGTGGCCGCTTCCGACTCCAGCGCCAGATCAGCCAGCACGTTGGTCATCAACGGGTGCTCGACCAGCAGCTTGCCGAAGGTGCGTCGATGGCGTGCGTGGTGCAGCGCCTGCGCCAGCGCCATGCGCATCTCTGCCGCCGCACCCAGCATGCAGTCCAGGCGGGTCATCATCACCATGCCGATGATGGTGGCCACGCCGCGCCCCTCTTCGCCCACGCGCCATGCCTGTGCGCCGCAGAACTCGACCTCGCTGGAGGCGTTGGCCCAGTCGCCAAGCTTGTCCTTCAGCCGCATCAACCGGAACGCATTGCGGTCACCATCGGCCAGCCGGCGCGGCATCAGCAGGCAGGTCAGTCCTCCCGGCGCCTGCGCCAGCACCAGGAAGCCATCGCACATCGGCGCGGAAAAGAACCACTTGTGGCCGACCAGGCGATAACGCTCGCCATCGATCGGTTCGGCGCGCGTGCTGTTGGCACGGACATCCGAGCCGCCCTGCTTCTCGGTCATGCCCATGCCCAGGGTGATGCCGGCCTTGTCCGCCACCGGCACGTCGCGCGGGTCATAGACCGGTGCAGCGGCCTTGCGCGCCCACTCGGCCAGATGCGGCTGCGAATGCAGCACCGCCACCGCCGCATGGGTCATGGTCAACGGGCAGCTGGTGCCCGCCTCGGCCTGGTGATGCAGGTAGCTCAACACCGCACGTGCCACGTGTGCGCCAGGCTGCGGCTCATGCCAGGACAATCCTGCGACGCCGTGCGATTTGGCCGCGTCCATCAACCGGTGATAGGCCGGATGGAACTCCACCGTGTCGATGCGATGGCCCTGTGCATCATGCGTGCGTAGCCGCGGACGATCACGGTTGGCATCGAAGCCGAGCCGGTACAGTTCATCACCGGCAAGTGCACCATAGACACCCAGCCGCGGCGCGAAGCTGGCGGCGCCTTCGCGCTGCACGGCTTCCATCAGCGCCACGTCGTCGGTCCACAACTGTCGCCCTGCTAACGGCGGCGGCTGGTTCAGCACCACATGGGTTTCATACGGCGCGTTGCTGCTGAAGCTGGGTCCACTCATCCGGTCCATCCTGGCGGCAAGAGGTCTGCGGCCCGATTGTGCCGCATCGCCTGCCAAGCCCGTGTTCAGGCCGGTTCTCACCCTCTGCACGAGACGCAGGCCACAGTGACCGCATGGCAGGCAACGACGATCTGGTGGTGCTGCGCCCGGAGGGGCTGTACTGCGCCGCCGGCGATTTTCATATCGACCCGTGGCGACCGGTAGCGCGCGCGGTCATCACCCATGGCCACGGCGACCATGCCCGTCCGGGCATGGGCGAGTACCACTGCAGCGAAGGCAGCCTGCCGATCCTGCGCTGGCGCCTAGGTGACGTGCCGGTGCAGGCGCACGTCGAGGGCGTGCCGTTCCGCCTGGGGAAGGTGCAGGTATCGCTGCACCCTGCCGGCCATGTCCTCGGCTCTTCGCAGGTACGCATCGACGACGGCCGGCAGGTCTGGGTGGCCTCGGGCGACTACAAGCGCCAGCCCGACCCGACCTGCGCGCCGTTCGAAGTGGTGCCCTGCGATACCTTCATCACCGAAGCCACGTTCGCCCTGCCCATCTACCGCTGGCCGGACACGCCGGCGGTGGCGGCGGAAATCGTGGCGTGGCGCCGCGAATGCGAACAACGTGGCGAAGCGGCGATCCTGCTGTGCTATGCATTGGGCAAGGCGCAACGGGTGCTGGCCGAACTGCGGCCACTGGACGATCGCCCGGCCTGGCTGCATGGCGCCATCGCCAATGGTGTGGCGGTCTACCGGCAGGCCGGCGTACCGATGCTGGAGACGCTCACCGTGGCCGAACAGGGCCGCCAGCCGGATGCCGCCGGCCAGCTGATCCTCGCGCCGCCGTCAGCTGCGGGCACGCCCTGGATGCGTCGCTTCGGCCGCCACCAGCTGGGCTTCGCATCCGGCTGGATGCAGCTGCGCGGCAATCGGCGGCGTCGCAATGTCGATCGCGGTTTTGTCATTTCCGATCACGCCGACTGGCCAGCACTGCTGCAGACCATCGAACAGACGGGCGCCCAGCGGGTGATCGCCACCCATGGCAATACCGATGCGTTGATTCCGTTCCTGCGCGAGCGCGGCGTGGCTGCCGAAGCCTTCCGTACCGATTTCGGGAGCGAAGAATGAAGGCATTCGCTGCGCTCTACCAGCGCCTGGATCGCAGCACCGCCACGCTGGACAAGCGTGCGGCGCTGGTCGACTACTTCCGCCAGGCGCGTGCGCATGACGCGGCATGGGCACTGTACCTGCTCAGCGGCGGCAAGGTGGGCGGCGCACGCCGGAAGATCGCCGCCAGCAGCGAACTGCGCGCGTGGGTGAGCGAGGAATCGGGCCTGCCGCCCTGGTTGGTGGAGGACAGCTATGCGCAGGTGGGGGACCTGGCCGAAACGCTGACCCTGCTGCTGGATGATCCATCCCGGCCAGCTGTCGACCGCCCCTTGGCCGAATGGATCGAACAACATCTGCTGGCGGTGGCCAATCAAGCCGAAGCAGTGCGCCGTGCGGCGGTCGTCGCAGGCTGGCAGCAGCTGTGCAGCAGCGAACGCCTGGTGTTCAACAAGCTGCTGACCGGTGCCCTGCGCGTAGGTGTTTCGCAGCGGCTGGTACAGCAGGCGCTGGCCGAATGGTCCGGCCTGGACATCGCACGCATCGCCCAGCGCATGCTTGGTGAGTGGGTGCCCTCGCCCGGGCTGCTGGCTCAGCTGCTGTCGCCGGATGAGCTTCCGCTGGACCGTCAGCAGCCCTACCCGTTCTTCCTCGCATCGCCACTGGAAGGTGAACCTGCCGAACGGCTCGGCCCGATCGATGACTGGCTGCTGGAATGGAAATGGGATGGCATTCGCCTGCAGCTGCTTCGCCGGCGTGGCGAGGTCGCATTGTGGTCGCGTGGCGAAGAGCGGCTGGATGGCCGCTTCCCCGAAATCGAGCAGGCCGCGATGGCGCTTCCCGATGGCTGCGTGCTGGACGGCGAGCTGCTGGCCTGGGACGAAAACGCCAACCTGCCGCGTGCCTTCACCGCGCTGCAGACCCGCATCCAGCGCCGCAAACCCGGTGCGGCCACCCTGCGCAACACGCCAGTGCGCGTGCTCGCCTATGACCTGCTGGAAGTCGATGGCGCGGACCTGCGTGAGCTGCCGTTGCAGGAACGGCGTACGCGGCTCACTGAGGTCATCGGTGCGCTGGACGATGTGCGGATCCAGCTGTCGCCCGACGTTGACGCCGACGATTGGCAACGGGCAGCAGCGATGCGCGACGTGGCACGCGAACGCGGCGTGGAAGGTCTGATGCTGAAACGGCGTGTCTCGCCCTACCAGACCGGGCGACGACGCGGCGACTGGTGGAAATGGAAGGTCGATCCACTCACGATCGACGCGGTGCTGCTGTACGCCCAGGCCGGCCATGGGCGGCGCAGCACGCTGTACACCGACTACACCTTCGGCGTCTGGGACGGAGACACGCTGGTGCCGGTGGCCAAGGCGTATTCGGGCCTGGACGACAAGGAGATCCTCGCGCTCGACCGCTGGATCCGCGCCAACACCCGCGAGCGCTTCGGTCCAGTGCGCAGCGTGCGCGCCGAACAGGTGTTCGAACTGGGTTTCGAAACGGTCAACCGCAGCAGCCGGCACAAATCCGGTATCGCCGTGCGCTTTCCGCGCATCCTGCGCTGGCGCCACGACAAGCCTGCCAGCGAGGCCGATCAGCTGGCTACGCTGCAGGCGCTGGCGCGATGAACCGCAGCCAGGCGCTGCGCAGGCTGGAAGACTGGTTCGCGGCACGCGGCTGGCGCTCACTGCCATTCCAGCGCGCAATGTGGCGCCACTACCTGGCCGGCGAATCCGGGTTGCTGCATACGCCCACGGGCAGCGGCAAGACGCTGGCGATGTTCGGTGGGCCGTTGCTGCAGGCGCTGATCGATCCACCGCCACCGCCCCGCAGGGCCAGCGCGGTGCGCCCACTGCAGGTGCTGTGGGTGACGCCTTTGCGCGCGTTGGCCAGTGATACCGCCCGCGCCCTTCAGGCCGTCGTCGACGGCCTGGGACTGGGATGGCGTGTCGGCCTGCGCAGCGGTGACGCCAGCAACCGCGAGCGGCGCCAGGCCCGCGAAGGCCGCATCGACGTGCTGGTGACCACGCCCGAATCGCTAGCGCTGCTGCTGAGCTATCCCGATACCGTGGCACGCATGCGCCAGCTGCGCTGCGTGGTGGTGGACGAGTGGCATGAACTGCTGGGCAACAAGCGGGGAGTGCTGCTGCAACTGAACCTGGCGCTGCTGCGCGACATCGCCCCCGCGTTGCAGCTGTGGGGACTCTCGGCCACGCTGGGCAATCTGCAGGAGGCACGCGACGTGCTGCTGCCCGGGCAGCCCGACGCGCCCATCGTGCAGGGCGTGCGCCCGCGCGCAGTCGGCGTGCGCAGCCTGCTGCCCGACCCCGGCGAACGTTTCCCCTGGGCCGGGCATCTTGGCTTGGCGCAACTGCCACGCGTGCTGGACGCGTTGATGCAGGCACGCAGCAGCCTGCTGTTCACCAATACGCGTGCGCAGGCGGAACTATGGCATCAGGCGCTGGCCGCGGTCTGGCCCGAAGACCAGGGCACGCTTGCGCTGCACCACGGCTCACTGGATCCGGCGCTGCGCCAGCAGGTGGAGGACGGCCTGCGCGCGGGCGTGCTGCGCTGCGTGGTGGCCACCTCCAGCCTCGACCTCGGCGTGGACTTCCCCGAGGTTGAGCAGGTACTGCAGCTGGGCAGCCCGAAGGGTGTGGCCCGCCTGCGCCAACGCGCCGGACGTGCGCGCCACCGCCCGGGTGCCAGCGGCTCCATCCTGTGCGTGCCCAGCCATGCGCTGGAACTGGCCGAGTACGCCGCCGTGCGCCGTGCATTGGCCGCCGGCGTGGTCGAAGCACGCAGGCCGCCGACGCTGTCGCTGGATGTGCTGGCCCAGCATGCGGTCAGCCGCGCGCTGGCCGGTGGCTTCGACAGCGATGCGCTACTGGCGCAGGTGCGGCGCACCCACGCCTTCGCATCGCTCGGCGACGGCCAATGGCAGGCGGTACTGACCTTCATCGTGCAGGGCGGCCAGGCGCTGGCCCAGTACCCTGATTTCCACAAGGTCGTGCGCGATGACGACGGCTGCTACCGCATGCACGATCGCCGCCAAGCACTGCGTCATCGGCTGTCGATCGGCACCATCAGCAGCGATGGCAGCGTGCGCGTGCAGTTTCTGCGTGGGGGTGGCCTGGGCGCGGTGGAGGAACAGTTCGCCAGCCGCCTGCGCCGTGGTGATCGCTTCCAGTTCGCCGGGCGCCTGCTGGAACTGGTGCAGCTGCGCGACATGACCGCCTTCGTGCGGCTGGCACGAGGGCGCGGTGATGGTGTGGTGCCACGCTGGCAGGGAGGCCAGTTGCCGCTGTCGATGCCGCTCGGCCGTGAGCTGGAGTGGGTACTGTCCGGCGCCGACGACAGTGCCGAATCACGCTGGTTGTCACCGTTGCTGGCACTGCAGCAGCAGTTGTCGGCGCTTCCCGGCCCGGAACATCTGCTGGTGGAAGAGGTGCGGCGCCGCGAAGGCCAGTTCCTGTTCGTCTACCCCTTTGCCGGCCGCCACGTGCACGAGGCGCTGGCCGCCCTGCTGGCACTGCGCTGTACCCGCTGGCAGCGCAACAGCATCGGCTATGCGGTGAACGATCATGGCCTGGTGCTGGCACCGGCGCAGGCGATCGATCTGGATGCGGCGCAATGGCGCGCATTGTTCACCCCCGATCAGCTGCTGGACGATCTGCGCGCGGCAGTGAACCTGGGCGAGCTGGCGCGGCGCCAGTTCCGTGGCATCGCACGCGTAGCCGGCCTGCTGGTGCCCAGCCTGCCCGGCGGCATGCCGCGGTCGCTGCGCCAGCTGCAGGCCTCGGCGGGCCTGCTCTACGACGTACTGCGCGAGCATGACCCCGGCCACCTGCTGTTGGCATTGGCCGAACGCGAAGTGCTGCACGACAGCCTGGACCTCCCAGGGCTGCAGCAGGTACTGGCAAGGATCGGCATGCAGGTCTTCTCGGTGCAGCACCCGGCATCACTCACACCGCTGGGCTTTCCACTGTGGGCCGAACGCCTGCGCGGGCAGTTCAGCAACGAAGACTGGCGCACCCGTGTGCAACGCGCGGCCCAGCAGCTGGAGCGCCGCCATGGCCGATGAACTGCCGCTGCTGCGCGCCGGCGAATCGCTGATTCTGCTTGGCGCGCGTGCACTGTACTGGCCTGCGCGGCAGGCGCTGTTGATCGCCGACCTGCACCTGGGCAAAGCCGATGTATTCCGTCGTGCCGGCATCGCGTTGCCCAGCGGCGGCACCGGCGAAGACCTGCAACGCCTGCAGGGGCTGCTGGACAGGCATGCCTGCCGCGAGCTGTGGATCCTGGGCGACATCCTGCATGGGCCGGCGCATCGCGCTGCCTGGTACCAGCAATGGCTGGGATGGCGTGAACGCAATGCCGCACTGGACGTGCATGTTCTGCGCGGCAATCACGACCGCCAGCTGCCGCATGCGCAGTTGCAGGTCCAGATCCACGATGAAGTACGGCTGGGGCCGTTCCTGCTTCGGCATGAGCCGATGCCCGATGCAGAGCTGCATGTGATCGCCGGGCATCTGCATCCGCAGGTTGCCTTGCCGCCCCTGCGGCGGCGCTTCGCCGCGTTCTGGCTGCGCGACCGGACGACAATCCTGCCCGCCTTCTCCGCGTTTACCGCCGGAATCGTCCCTGCCCCCGTCCCTGGCGAGCAGATGATCGTCTGCGTGCAGGGCGGCCTGGTGGAACTGCCGGAAGCTTGAATCAGGCCGGACGAATGCCCAGCTGCGGCATCAACCGGAAATCAGGCGTGTCATCTTCACGTCGTCGCGGCAACGCCTGGATCGCCGCCAGCATCTCCTGCGCGCAGGTGCGGATGCGTGCGTGGTGCTCCGCTGATGCATGACTGATCAGGCTGCCGACATGGAACTCGAACACGTCCTCCAGTACGTCGGGCTGGTCCTCGTGCAGCATCTGCAGCAATCCGCGCAGCTTGCAGATTTCCGATTCCAGCTCCTCGACCGCGAACAACATGGCGTCCTCCTCTTCAACAACAGGCGGCACGTCCGGGCCGCAACAGGCCGCAACGGCAGCGCCGCCCCGGGCCACGCGCGATGTTGATCACGGAAAGGAAAACGGGCGACGCGCAATCGCGTGCAACCTACTTCTCGCATATCCGCGGTGAGGCAACCGTTAATTCACGTGACGACGCGCTTCACGCATTGGCCGTGATCGCGTTGATGCGAGGTGTCTCCGCTGCGGTGGCCAATGCGTCGACGAAAGCCCGATCCAGTGCGAGCGCACCGAACCAGCCGTGCTGGGTGCCACTGAGCACGCGCAGCATGTGGCCACGGCCACCGGGCAGGCGACCCATCGGGCCCAGCAGCACATCACGCGCCTTGGCCCAGGCGTCGCGGTCGGACTGGAACAGCGGCGTCAGCCAACGACTCCAGCGCTGGTACACCGCAACGTGCGCCCTGCGTTGCGCCTGGTACGCCTGCAACGCTTCGGCACCACCGCCATGCGTGCGAACGGCATCGCGCAATGCCAACGCATCGAGCAGCGCCATGTTCACCCCCTGCCCCAGCTGCGGGCTCATCGCGTGCGCGGCATCACCGGCCAGCACCATGCGGCCCTGGTGCCAGCGCGTCATCACCGCATCACGGTAGACCGCGCGCGCCATCTGGCCGGCATCGCGCAGATGGGCGAAGCGCGCACTGGCCTGCGGCCACAGTGCATGCAGTTCATCCAGCCAGGGGGCCATGCCGTCGGCCTGCCAGCGCTCGAAGTCGGCGCGTGGCAGGCTCCAGAAGAAGCTCAGGCGCGGCGTGTCATCACCGGGGCGCGTACCGACCGGCAGCAGCCCGATCATCTTGCGCGCGGCCACGTAGCGCTGGCGCAGCTCCCGCACGTGCGGCCAGTCTTCGGCCGGCAGCAGGCACCACAGCGCCCCCCACGGATACACGCGGTCCAGCCCGGCACCGCCGGCGATCGTGCCGCGCAGCGTCGAGGCGGCGCCATCGGCGGCCACCACCAGATCGAACGGACCGTGCATGCGACCGTCTCTGTCGCGCAGGCGGCCCTGCTCGGCATCCACCGCCGCGATGCTGACGCCCGCATGCAACTGGCCTGCACCCGCGCGCGCTTCATCCAGCAGCGAGAACAAGGCCCCGCGCTGCATGCCCAGGCCGTGCAGGCGCGCATCCAGTCCGTCGTAACGCATGTCCATCACCGCGCGCTCGCACGGCGTGTCGCCATACAGGCGGTGCACCGGCGCGGCATGTGCGCGCACGGAATCAAGCAGGCCCATCTGCCACAGTACCTGCAGGCCGCTGGGCTGCAGCAGGAAGCCGGCGCCAACCGGTCCCGGCGTGGGCACGCGTTCGAAGATCTCCACCTCGTGGCCGTCACGGGTGAGCAGGATGGACACTGCCTGTCCAGCGGTGCCGTAGCCGATCACGGCGATGCGCAGTCGTTCCTTCATGGGCGCATTGTGCCCGAGGTGGGTGGATCGCGAACGGGCCGCAGGCATGCCGCGCAAAAAAAAACCCCGCCGGAGCGGGGTTTTCAACGCACTGTCGAGTGGATCACTCGGCCGGCGTGATGTTCGAAGCCTGGGCACCCTTCGGGCCCTGGGTCACGTCATAGGTGACACGCTGGCCTTCCTGCAGGCTGCGGAAGCCCTTGGAGTTGATGGCGGAGAAGTGCGCGAACACGTCGGCGCTGCCATCCTCCGGCGAGATGAAGCCAAATCCCTTGGCGTCGTTGAACCACTTGACGGTACCGTTCGGCATGGTGATGCGAGACCTTATGCAATGAATGGGTGGTGTACGCTGAACCCGCGCACAAGCTGAGTATGCAAAGCTTGCTCGGGGAAGACAATCACCCCCGTGCCAATTCGCCCACCAGTTCCGGAAGTCCGTTGCCGGCCGCCTGCACGTTGGCCAGCACTTCGGCCATCGTAATCTCCTCGCCATCACCACACCCGGCAGCCCAGTTGGCGATGATCGCCAGGCAGGCGTAATCCAGCCCCAGCTCGCGTGCCAGCGCGGCTTCCGGCATGCCGGTCATGCCCACCAGGTCGCAGCCGTCGCGGCGCATACGGGCGATTTCAGCGATGGTTTCCAGGCGCGGGCCCTGCGTTGCGCCGTAGCAGCCACCGTCATGGACCGTGACACCGGTCACTTTGGCCGCGGCCAGGATCTTGCTGCGCAGCATCGGCGTGTACGGGTGGCCGAAATCGACGTGGACCACGTCGGTGCCTTCTTCTTCACAGATCGTGCTGATGCGGCCCCAGGTGTAGTCGATGATCTGGTCCGGGCAAGCCAGCACGCGCGGACCAAAGTGTTCGGTGATGCCCCCCACCGTGTTCAACGCCAGCACGCGCTGCGCGCCCAGTTGCTGCAGCGCGGCCAGGTTGGCGCGATAGTTGATCTTGTGCGGCGGCAGCGAATGGCCTTCGCCATGCCGCGCCAGGAACGCCACGCGATGGCCGAGCAGCGTACCGACGCGCACCGGGCCCGATGGGCGGCCGAAGCGGGTGTCGACCTCGTGGGTCTGCACATCGTCAAGCTTGGCCAGATTGTAGACACCGGTACCGCCGATCACGGCCAGGGCGATCTGTTGCATTCGAAGCACTCCATGAAAAGACGAACGCCGGCACCCGAGGATGCCGGCGGCAGAAGAAGACGCGCCGCGGGCGGCTGCGCCGTTATTCCTTCATCGCGTAGATGGCCGGCACGCAGCGCAGGGTTTCATTGACGTCCATGCCGAAGCCGAACACGTAGCGGTCCGGCAGTTCGATGCCGGCGTAGTCGGCGGTCACGTCCGGCAGCGCGCGGTCGTGCTTCTTCACCGTCATCGCGGCGATGCGCACGTCGGTCGCGCCCTGTTCCAGGCACCAGGTGCGCACGCCCTGCAGGGTGTAGCCCTCGTCCAGGATATCGTCAACCAGCAGCACGCGGCGGCCGAACAGCGAAGTGGCCGGCTTGTGCTTCCAGACCAGGTCGCCGCCGGTGGTTTCACCGCGGTAACGGGTAGCGTGCAGGTAATCGAACTGCACGTCCTGGCCGCGCGCGCCCAGTTCCAGTGCCAGCTGGCCGGCGAACGGCAGCGCACCGTGCATGATGGACAGGAACAGCGGCACCTCGCCCTTGTAATCGCGCGCGATGGCGTCGGCGATACCAGCGATGGCCTTGTCGATGGTGGGGCGGTCGACCAGCAGGTCAGCCTGGGCCAGGGCCTGGGAAATGGTGAGGTTGGGCATCAGACGGTTCTTCCAAGGGTTTCAAGCAGACGGGATTGGGTGTCGCCATGGCGGGCATCGGCCAGCAGGCCATCCCAGCCAAGCGCGCCACGGCCGATCAGGCCCAGCAGCGCAGCAGTGTTGAGGGAGCGTCCCTGCACCGCGTGCAGGGCTTCATCGACCAGTTCCGGGTGGCAGACCAGCACCACGTCGCAGCCGGCATCCAGATGCGCGTGCACGCGCGCGGGCACACCCCCGGCGCTGTGCGAGGCGGCCATGCCGATGTCATCGGAGAACACCACGCCGCGGAAGCCGAGCTCGCCGCGCAGGATGTCCTGGATCCAGCGCGGCGAGTAGCCGGCCGGTTCCGGCGCAATCTGCGGGTAGATCACGTGCGCCATCATCACCGCGTCGGCACCGGCGGCGATGCCGGCCTGGAACGGCACCAGGTCCTGCGCGCGCAGCTCGTCCAGCGCGCGCGGGTCGATCGCGGTATCCACGTGGGTGTCTTCCAGCACGGTGCCGTGGCCGGGGAAATGCTTGAGCGTGGCGGCCATGCCGACCGAATGCATGCCGCGCACGTAGGCGGCGGTGAACGCGGCCACCACCTGCGGGTCTTCACTGAAGGCGCGGTTGCCGATGGCACGGTTGCCACGGCCAAGGTCGACCACCGGCGCGAAGCTCAGGTCCACACCGCTGGCCCGTACCTCGCTGGCCATCAGCCAGGCGTGCCGTTCGGCCAATGCCAAGGCCTGCTGCGGGTCGGTGGCATACAGCGCACCAATGTCCTGCAGTGGCGGCAGATCGCTGTAACCCTCGCGGAAACGCTGCACGCGGCCGCCTTCCTGGTCCACGCAGATCAGCTGCGGGCGTGGGGCAGCGGCGCGGATGGCCGCGCTCAGATCGGTCACCTGCTGGCGCGAGGCGAAGTTGCGCTTGAACAGCACCACCCCGGCCACGGCATCGTGCTGCAGCCAGTCACGTTCCTGGGCGGTCAGTTCGGTACCGGCAACGCCGATCAGCAGCATGGTCGATCTCCACAACGCGCGCCCGCATGGCGCAGTGCCGCATTGTCGCAGAACCGGCCGACAGGCGCAGTGGTCAGAAAAAGGGGACGGAGGGGATCAAGGCGCAATCGACCCAGGTGGACTGGATACCTCTTGATCCCCTCCGTCCCCTTTTGGGGGGCAGGTCAGACCTTGCAGCCGTCCGGGCCGCAGGCCTCGTCGCCGTCAGCCGACGCTGCCGGAGCGCCCTGTTCGGCCGCGATCTGGCGCAGGGCGTTGGCGAAGGCCTCCGGCGGCTGTGCCCCGGAAATGGCCCACTTCCCATCGATGACGAAGGTCGGCACCGAAGAAACGCCCAATGCGTGGGCCTGCGCCAGCTTGGCTTCGACCTCGGCCAAGCCGCGGTCGGAGGCCAGCATCTGCGCGATTTCGCCGGCGTCGAGGCCGCCCGCCACGCCGGCCTTGATCAGCACCGAGGGGTCGGCCAGGTTCTGGCCATGCTCGAAGTGGGCGCGGAACAGAGCCTCGCCGACCGCATCCTGCACGCCGTGCTCGCCGGCCAGCCACAGCACCCGGTGCGCCGGCAGCGTGGTCACCCGCACCTGGCCCTGGCTGAAGTCCATCGGCAGGCCCTCGGCACGCGCGGTGGTCTGGGTCTGGCCGAGGATCTGCTCGGTACGCTCGACGCCCCCGAACTTGCGCACGTAGGCCTCGCGCAGCGGCACCGGGGTGGCGTCCGCATCCGGATCCAGCTGGAACGGCTGCCAGTGGATATCGAGTTCAGGCGCGTTCGCGCCCAGCAACTGCACGCCCTGCTGGAAACGATGCTTGCCGATCCAGCACCAGGGGCAGACCACGTCGGAGTAGATATCGATTCTCATCCCCACGACATGGGGCCCGCCTCCCTCGTTAAAAGGGGACGGAGGGGACTAAGTCGGTTCCCGCACAGGTGGGGTAAAGATGACTTAATCCCCTCCGTCCCCTTTTTGGGGTTCACCACTGTGAATAGGGGTGACTGGCCAGCGCGACGTTGTAGTAGCGCGCATCGTCGGTGACTTCGGCACCCACCCAATCCGGCAGGTCGATCGCCTGGTCGGCGCTGTCCAGCTCGACCTCGGCCACCACCAGGCCGGCGTTGTCGCCGAGGAACTCGTCCACCTCCCAGGTCAGGCCGGCGTGCTCGACCAGATGACGGTGCTTGTCGATCAGGCCACCCACGCACAGCGCCAGCAGTGCGCGTGCATCGTCCACCGGGATCGGGTAATCGAACTCCTGGCGGGTATGGCCGATGGTGCGCGACTTCAGGTTCAACGCGGCGTGGTCGCCTTCGATGCGCACCCGCACCGAGGCGTTCTGGGTGCCGCGGTCAAGCGCCCCCATGTCGTTGATGTAGCCCTGCGCCATCGGGATCACCCGGTGCGCGGCGGCGCGCCAGCCATCGCTGCTGACGAGGAATTTGCGTTCGATTTCGATGCCCATCGCACCATTATGCGCGATGGGCATGACAGCCGATCAGCGCTTCTCGAACACCGCGATGCTTTCCACGTGCGCGGTGTGCGGGAACATGTCCATGGCACCGGCGCTGACCAGGGTGAAGCCCTGTTCGTTGACCAGATAGCCGGCATCGCGGGCCAGCGAGCCCGGGTGGCAGCTGACGTAGACGATGCGCTTGAACTGCTTCAGCGGCAGCTGCTGCAGCACTTCGATCGCGCCCGAGCGCGGCGGGTCCAGCAGCAGCTTGTCGAAGCCCTGGCGCATCCACGGGGTGCTGCGCTGGTCCTGGGTCAGGTCGGCACTGAAGAACTGGGCGTTGGCCAGGCCATTGCGCTCGGCGTTCTCACGCGCACGCGCGACCAGGCCGGCATCGCCTTCCACGCCGACCACTTCGCGCACGCGGCGCGCCAGCGGCAGGGTGAAATTGCCCAGGCCGCAGAACAGGTCCAGCACGCGCTCGTCCTCACCCGGTTCCAGCAGGTCCAGGGCGTGGGCGATCATCTTCTCGTTGAGCTTGGCATTGACCTGGATGAAGTCCAGCGGGCGGAACGCCAGTTCCACGTCCCACGGCGCCAGCCGGAACGACAGCGGCACGCCCTGCCCGTCCAGCGGCTGCACCGTGTCCACGCCGCCGGACTGCAGGTAGATCACGAAGCCATGCTGCTGGCCGAAGGCGGCCCAGGCCGCACGATCGGCATCGCTGAGCGGCTGCAGGTGGCGCACGGTCAGGACCACGGCCTGGTCACCGGCGATGAACTCGATCTGCGGAATATCGCGCTTGCCGTCGAGCGATTCGATGAAAGTGGACAGCGCCTCGACCTTGGTGCCGATTTCCGGGATCACGGTCAGGCACTGGCTGAGGTCGGCGACGAAACGCGGGTCCTGTTCACGGAAGCCGACCAGGGTCTTGTCCTTCTTCTCGACCCGGCGCACCGAGAAGCGGCCCTTGCGCCGGTAGCCCCAGCTCTCGCCGACCAGTGGCGCCAGCACGGTTCCCGGCTTCACGTGGCCGATGCGCTCCAGGTTGTCCATCAGCACGCGCTGCTTGGCCACGATCTGCTGGTCTTCGTCCAGGTGCTGCAGCACGCAGCCGGCACAGGTGCCGAAGTGCGGGCACTTCGGGGTGACGCGCTGCGGCGAGGCCTTCAGCACTTCCACCGTGCGCGCTTCGTCGAAATGGCGGCTGCGGGCGGTCTGTTCGGCCATGACCACCTCACCCGGCAGTGCGCCGCTGACGAAGGTGACCTTGCCGCCCTCACCCTCACGGCGGGCGACGCCGCGACCATCATGGCTGAGGTCGAGGATCTCGGTCTGGAACGGGGTACGGTCGATGCGGGAGCGGGATCGGGCCACGTGGCAACAGGCTGCGGGCAAAAATGGGGGCGTATTGTCGCAGATCCTGACCGGCAGGGCCCGGACCCGCTTGCGCCCGCCGCCGCCGTGCTTGATGATTGCAACAGCTGACATGGAGGCAGCCCTGATGCAGATGACCCCGCGGGCCAGCCGGCCCCGCTTCCTGCTTGTCGAGGACGACATCATCAGCCGCGGTTTTTTCAAGGCGGCGTTGGAAACGTTACCGGCGGACGTGGACACCGCAGATTCACTGGCCAGTGCGCTGGCGAGCGCCGAACCCGGCGCGCATGACCTGTGGCTGATCGACGTCAACCTGCCGGACGGCAACGGCGCGCAGCTGCTGCGCGAACTGCGCCGTTCACACCCCGATACCCCCGCGTTGGCGCATACCGCCGATGGCGACACCTCCATCCATGCCCGCCTGCGTGAAGCTGGCTTCAGCGACACGCTGGTCAAGCCGCTGGGCCGCGACCAGTTGCTGAAAGCCGTGCGCCGCGCGCTGGTGAACAGCCCAGCGGGGATCTTCGTTGCCCCGGCCCCGGCAGCGGTCGAGCTGCAGGTGCAGGACTGGGACGAGACCGCGGCACTGGCCGCGCTCAATGGCCAGCGCAACCACCTGATCGCCCTGCGCGAGCTGTTCCTGGCCGAGTTGCCGGGGGTACGCGACGCGGTCGAGCAGGCCGTGGACCAGCACGACGAGCGCCAGCTGCGCAGCCAGCTGCACCGGTTGCAGGCCAGTTGTGGTTTTGTCGGGGCGGCACGGCTGGGACGCGCGGTGCGGCAGCTGCATCATGCGCCGGAGTCCGGGCAGGCCCAGGACGGGTTCCGCGCGGCGGTGGCGGCCCTGCTGCATTGAGGGTGTTCGGCAGGGCTTGCAGCCCTGCACCTGCTTCAAGCCAGAGCAACAGCCGAAGCAACGGCAACAGCGGGCATCCCGTGGAATGGCGGGGCACTGTGGGTATGCGGGGACGGCGCAAGTACGTCCATGTAGCCTTGGTCGCGCCATCCATGGCGCTCACACCCCGCAAACCCACAGTGCCCCGCCTTCGACAGTTGACCGGTGGCCAGTAGATCCACGCCATGCGTGGATGAATCTCTGTCAGATATCGAAATTCAAACTGGGGTCAGATCCGTTTTCCTTCGGAAAACGGATCTGACCCCGTCGGCATGTCCAACAGCTCGCAAGAATCTGTCGAAGGCGGGGTGGGTCCGGTTGAGGGAGTGTCCGCGGCATGGATGCCGCGGCCAAGCCCCCAAGGACGGGTTTACGGCGTCTCCCGCAACCGGACCCACCGCGCCTACCCACGGATAACCAGCTTTTGCTTTTGACGTTGCCGTTGCCGTTGATTCGGCAGGTGCAGGGCTGCAAGCCCTGCCGAACATCCCCTACCTGCGGGGCACGAGCTGCTCGAGCATTTCCCAGGACTTCAGGCCGCGGGCGCCCAGGTGATGGGCCAGCACCCGCCGCATCGGCAGACGCAGGCTGGCCAGGTCGGCGGCATGGGGCTCTTCGTCGGCCGCCAACGCCAGCAGCGCCGAGCCAGTCGCCGCCGCCCGGCGTTCCCCACCGCGCTCGCTCAGCAGGCGCTGCGCGCCTTCCTGCGGGTCCAGTTCGTAGCGCGCGGCCGGGTCGATCGGCTGGCCGTCGCTCGCGCTGTCCAGATCGAAACCCAGGCCCAGCGCGGACAGCAGCTCGCGTTCGAAGCGACGCAGGGTCCAGGCCAGGCCGGCGCCCACGGCCAGCCGCGCACGCGCCTCGCCGTAGGCCAGGTACAACTCAGGCAGCGGGTCCTGGCGCGGGGCCAGGCGCAGGGTCAGTTCACTCAGGTAGAAGCCGGCCAGCATCGCCTGGCCGACCAGGCGTGGCGCGGCATCAAGCGCCTCGGCACCCCGCAA
Source organism: Stenotrophomonas sp. 22692 (assembly GCF_052045015.1). Classification (NCBI taxonomy): domain Bacteria; kingdom Pseudomonadati; phylum Pseudomonadota; class Gammaproteobacteria; order Lysobacterales; family Lysobacteraceae; genus Stenotrophomonas; species Stenotrophomonas sp. 22692. The sequence continues at coordinate 17,147 of NZ_JBQEMR010000031.1, read as the reverse complement.
CTGGGCCAGTTCGCCCCGCTGCTGGGCACTGAAGCGGATCCACTGCAGCGGCTGCAGAGCAGCGCGCAGCACCTGTCCCTTGGCGGTGGATACGCCACGCGCGAGCAGGCCGATCCGGCCATGCTGCGCACTCAACACTTCCACCAGCAGACTGGTCTCGCGGTAGGCCCGTGCGTGCAGCACGAAGCCAGTGTCGTCCTCGATCATCATCGAAGCGACCGCAACGGCTTACTCGTAACCGAAGGCCTTCAGTGCGGCCTCGTCGTCGGACCAGCCTTCACGCACGCGCACCCAGGTCTCCAGGAACACCTTGGCTCCGAACAGACGTTCCATCTGCAGGCGGGACTTGGCACCAATCTCCTTCAGCCGGGTGCCACCCTTGCCGATCACGATCGCCTTCTGGCCCTCGCGCTCGACCCAGATCACCGCGCCGATGCGCAGCAGGTTGCCATCTTCGGTGAAGCGCTCGATTTCCACGGTGGTCGCGTACGGCAGTTCCTCGCCGAGCTGGCGCATCAGCTGCTCACGCACCAGCTCGCCGGCCAGGAAACGCTGGCTGCGGTCGGTGATCTCGTCTTCGCCGAACATCGGCGGCGCTTCCGGCAACAGCGCCAGTACGTCACGTACCAGTGCTTCCAGACCGTTGCGCTTCTGCGCCGAGATCGGGTGCACGGACGAGAAGTCGCGGCCGGCCGTGACTTCCTGCAGGAACGGCAGCAGCGCGCCCTTGTCCTTCAGACGGTCGATCTTGTTGACCACCAGCACCACCGGGATACCGGCGTCGCGCAGAACATTGAAGGCCAGGCTGTCTTCTTCGTCCCAGCGACCGGCTTCGATCACCAGCAGGCCGGCATCGACGCCTTCCAGCGAGCCGCGCGCGGCGCGGTTCATCACCCGGTTCATCGCCCGCTTCTGCACCTTGTGCAGGCCGGGGGTGTCGACCAGCACCAACTGGCCTTCCGGATAGGTGGCGATGCCCAGCAGGCGATGGCGCGTGGTCTGCGGGCGGTTGGAAACGATGCTGACCTTGGCGCCGACCAGGGCATTGGTCAGGGTCGATTTGCCCACGTTCGGGCGGCCGATGACGGCCACGCTGCCGCAATGATGGGAAGTTTGTTCGCTCACTTGGAATCCAGTTGTTCTAGGACGGCTGCAGCCGCCTGTTGTTCGGCAAGCCGCCGCGAGGCGCCTTCGCCCTCGATGCTGGCGGCCGGGTCGGCTACGTTGCAGCGTACCCGGAAGTGCTTGGCGTGGTCGTCACCGGATTCTGACACCAGTTCATACTGCGGCAACGCCTTCTGTCGGGCCTGCAGCCATTCCTGCAGGCGGGTCTTGGGATCCTTCTCGGGCCGGCCGGAGGCCGGCAGTGCCTCGATCGAAGCACTGAACCAGGGCAGTACCACCGCCCGGCAGGCCTCGAAGCCGGCATCCAGGTAGATCGCGGCCACCACGGCTTCCACCGCGTCGGCCAGGATCGAGTCGCGGCGATGACCGCCGGACTTCATTTCGCCCGGACCCAGGGTCAGCCGCTCGCCCAGTTCCAGGGTGCGCCCGATCACCGCCAGCGCGCCTTCACGCACCAGCTCGGCACGGGCACGGGTCATCGCCCCTTCGTCAGCCTTGGGCCAGCGTCGGTACAACGCCTCGGCCGCCATCATGTTGACGATGCTGTCGCCGAGGAACTCCAGGCGCTCGTTGTGCGGCGCACCGGCACTGCGATGCGTCAGCGCCTGCTTGAGCAGGGCCAGGTCGCTGAAGGCATGACCAATCAGGTCGCCACGTTGGATGAATTTACTGGGCACCGCTTCGTGTCAGGTCCTGGGAAGAATCGAATTTGCCAACCACATCGAGGTTGCCGATCAGCTGACGGCGCACTTCGTAGTTGACCTTGAGGGTCCAGCCATTGTCGCGACGGTCGAACTTCACGTTGGCCGGCTTCACATTGTCCGAGTAGTTGATGTACAGGCGCTTGAAGAACAGGTCCTGGATGCGCGCCGGCTCCATGCTGCCCACGCCCGGCTCGTTGGCCAGGCTTTTCATCGCCGAGCGCACCGCGTAGTACTCCTGGTACATCGGGAACAGCTTCATGCCGATGTAGAGGAAGAAGCCAACCACGATCAGGACCGTCACGAACGAGGTCAGGGTCATGCCACGCTGCGTGTTCATCGTCTTCATTGCGTTCTCCCCAGATACGCGTTGGATGTGAAAATACCCGGTTGATGCCCGGTCAGTTGATGCTCGAGCCGATCCGCGACGGCTCGAAGCCATCCTTGCAGAACCAGCCCTGGCAGTTCAGCCAGATCAGGAAGGCCTTGCCGCGCAGGTTCTCTTCCGGCAGCAGGCCCCAGAAACGGCCATCGTCACTGTTGTCACGGTTGTCGCCCATCACCAGGTACTTGCCGGCCGGCACGGTCCACTGGCCCTGGCCACGCGGGTAGTCGGTCTCCAGCACGGTGTGGGTGCGGCCCGGCAGGTGCTCGACCAGCAGGTTGGCGCCCTCGCCCTGACCCTTGTGGCCGGCGTAGATGCCCTTGTTGTCGTACTTCAGCGGTTCGCCATTGAGGATCATGCCGTCGCCTTCGAAGACCACGGTGTCACCCGGCACGCCGATCACGCGCTTGATGAAGTTCTCGCCCTTTGCCGGGTCGTTGTCGCTGTGGCCGGGGAAGTGGAACACCACCACATCGCCACGCGACGGCTCGCCAAATGGCACGATCTTGGTGTTGCTGATCGGCAGGCGCAGGCCGTAGGAGAACTTGTTGACCAGGATGAAATCACCGATCAACAGGTTCGGCATCATCGAGCTGGACGGGATCTTGTACGGCTCGGCGATGAAACTGCGCACGATCAGCACGATCGCCAGCACCGGGAAGAACGCACGCGAGTAGTCCACCAGCACCGGCTCGGAATCGAGCAGGCCGGCGCGCTGGGCACGCCGCTTGGCAAGGTACAGCTTGTCCGCGAGCAGGATCAGGCCCGAGGCCAGGGTCAGCACGACCAGGAGGATCTCAAACAGTTTCATTCAGGGTCCTTTGCAACGTCACCGGACGACCGGCCCCGCAGGGCCGGTGCGGGCTTACTTGTTGTCCATCTGCAGCACGGCCAGGAACGCTTCCTGCGGGATCTCCACGCGGCCGACCTGCTTCATGCGCTTCTTGCCTTCCTTCTGCTTTTCCAGAAGCTTCTTCTTGCGCGAAACGTCGCCACCATAGCACTTGGCCAGCACGTTCTTGCGCATGGCCTTGACCGTGGTACGGGCGATGATCTGCGAGCCGACGGCGGCCTGGATGGCCACGTCGAACATCTGGCGCGGGATCAGGTCCTTCATCTTCTCGCACAGCTCGCGGCCGCGGCGGTCGGCATGGCTGCGGTGCACGATCAGCGACAGCGCATCGACCTTGTCACCGTTGATCAGCACATCCACGCGCACGAACGGGCCGGCGTCGAAGCGCACGAAGTGGTAGTCCAGCGAGGCATAGCCACGGCTGACCGACTTCAGCTTGTCGAAGAAGTCCAGCACCACTTCGGCCATCGGCAGCTCGTAGCTGATCTGCACCTGGCTGCCCAGGTAGTTGATGCCGATCTGGCTGCCGCGCTTTTCTTCGCACAGCTTGATGATGTTGCCGATGTACTCCTCGGGGGTGAGCACGTTGGCACGGATGATCGGCTCGCGGATCTCCTCGACCTGGTTCACCGGCGGCAGCTTGGCCGGGTTATCCATGTTGATGATCGAGCCATCGGTCTTCAGGACTTCATACACCACCGTCGGCGCGGTGCTGATCAGGTCCAGGTTGTATTCGCGCTCCAGGCGCTCCTGCACGATTTCCATGTGCAGCATGCCGAGGAAACCGCAGCGGAAGCCGAAGCCCATCGCCTCGGAGCTTTCCGGCTCGAAGCGCAGCGCGGCATCGTTCAGGCGCAGCTTGTCCAGCGCTTCGCGCAGGTCCGGATAGTCCTCGGCATCGACCGGGAACAGGCCGGCGAACACGCGCGGCTGCATTTCCTGGAAGCCCGGCAGCGGCTTCGGTGCCGGGTCGCCGGCCAGGGTCAGGGTGTCGCCGACCGGCGCACCGTGCACGTCCTTGATGCTGGCGGTGACCCAGCCCACTTCACCTGCACGCAGCGCCGGCAGCACCTTGCGCTTCGGGGTGAACACGCCGACGTTGTCGACCTGGTGGTTGCGGCCGGTGGACATCACCTGCAGCTTGTCACCGGCCTTGATCTCGCCCTGCATCACGCGCACAAGCGAGACCACGCCCAGGTAGTTGTCGAACCAGGAGTCGATGATCAGCGCCTGCAGCTTCTCGGTGTCGCGCGGCTTCGGCGGCGGAATGCGGTGCACGATCGCTTCCAGCACGTCCTGCACGTTCAGGCCGGTCTTGGCACTGACCGGCACGGCGTCGGAGGCGTCAATGCCGATCACGGCCTCGATCTCGGCCTTGGCGCGCTCGATGTCGGCGGTGGGCAGGTCGATCTTGTTGATCACCGGCACCACTTCCAGGCCCTGCTCCACGGCGGTGTAGCAGTTGGCCACCGACTGCGCTTCCACGCCCTGGGCCGCATCGACCACCAGCAGCGCGCCTTCGCAGGCGGCCAGCGAGCGGCTGACTTCATAGGAGAAGTCGACGTGGCCGGGGGTGTCGATGAAGTTCAGATGGTAGGTCTGCCCGTCCTTGGCCAGGTACGGCAGCGACACCGACTGCGCCTTGATCGTGATGCCACGCTCGCGCTCGATCGGGTTGGAGTCGAGCACCTGCGCTTCCATCTCGCGGGCCTGCAGGCCACCACAGAGCTGGATGATGCGGTCGGCCAGCGTGGACTTGCCGTGGTCGACATGGGCGATGATGGAGAAGTTGCGGATGTTCCGCATCGAATCAGAAGACATAGGTGGCGGCGGCGCGCGGCGTCGTCAGGGTAACGGTCGATTATCGCATGCCCGGCGCCCGCCCGCGAAAACGGCCTCATCGGACCGGGTCCGGAACGGCCGAAGCCCCGCCGGGGCGGGGCTTCGGAGGAGAAGCAGGGGCCGCCGAAGCGGCCCCGGCAGGCCTTACTGGCCGGCCTTGACCGCTACGAACGCGCTGTTGCCGCTGCCGGTGCGTACCAGCAGCATCACCACGTCGCCCTTCTTGTAGCTGGACAGCGCACGGTTCAGCGCGTCCACGCTGCCGACCTGGGTGCTGGCCACCTGCAGGATCACCATGCCCGGAGACAGGCCCGCATCACGCGCGCCCTGGCCCTTGACCCCGGTGATGCGCACGCCTTCGCCCGATTCCAGGCCCAGCTGCTTGCGCTGCGGCGCGGTCAGGTCACTGACGTCCAGCCCCAGCAGGGCATTGGCGCCGGCCTGCGGCGCCGCATCGCTGTCGCCGGTGGCCGGGCCACGCGAACTGGCCTGCCCGTCTTCGGTCAGGGCGGTCAGGGTGGCGCTGAGGTCACGCGGCTTGCCATCGCGGATCACGCCCAGGGTGACCCGGCTGCCCGGTGCCATCGCGCCGATCAGCGGCGGCAGGTCGGACCAGCTGTTGACCGGCGCGCCGTTCACCGAGCGGATCACATCGCCGATCTTCACCCCGGCCCGGGCTGCAGCCGAATCCGGCACGATCTGGTTGACCAGGGCGCCGCGGCTGTCCGGCAGGCCCATCGCCTGCGCCTTCAGGCCGTCGATTTCCTGCACCACCGCGCCGAGCTGGCCGCGGGTGACCTTGCCGGTCTTCTTGATCTGCTCGACCGCACTCATCGCCAGGTCGATCGGGATCGCGAAGCTGATGCCCATGTAGCCGCCCGACGCGGAGAATATCTGCGAATTGATGCCGACCACTTCGCCACGGGTGTTCAGCAGCGGGCCACCGGAGTTGCCCTGGTTGATCGCCACGTCGGTCTGGATGAAGGGCACGTAACGCTGGTCCGGACCGCCGGTGCTGCGGCCGAGGGCGCTGACCACGCCGGCAGTGACCGAGTGATCGAGGCCGAACGGCGAGCCGATCGCGACCACCCACTGACCCGGCTTGAGGGAGTTGGAGTCGCCAACGCGCACGGTCGGCAGGTTCTTGCCGTCGATCTTCAGCAGTGCGACATCGTACTGCTGGTCGCTGCCCACCACTTTCGCGGTGAACTCACGGCGGTCACCCAGCTTGACCTTCACCTCGCTGGCATCGGCCACCACGTGGTAGTTGGTCAGCACATAACCATCGGGCGAGATGATGAAGCCCGAGCCCATGCCGCGGCCCTTGATGCTGGGGCCACCGTCCGGGCCGCCCGGGCCCTGCCCCGGCATCGGGAAATCCGGACCGAAGAAGCGGCGGAAGAACTCCGGCATGTCATCGCCGCCGCCCATCGGGCCCCGTGAGGCCTGGCGGTTGTTGCGGACGATGGTGGTGTCGACGTTGACCACGCCAGGCCCGACCTGTTCGACCAGATTGGTGAAGTCAGGCAGGCCCGTGACCAGCGGCTGGGCCTGCGCCCGCGGCGCGGCGGCCGGCGCGGCCTGGGTCTGGGCGGCCGGAGCCGGGGCCTGCGCGCAGGCCATCAACGGCAGGGTCAGGGCCAGCAGGCCCATGGCCTGCGTGCGGAGTCGGGGAGTCATCGGACGGCAACCTCCGGATCGGATGGAAAGAGGAATACGGGCCCCGCCGACGGCGGGGCATGAAAGCGCCCGGCTCAGTCGCGCGGGCGCGGCGGCACCGGCAGGTCGTCCTGCAGGCGCGGCTCGAACGGGTAGAACGCCGCGCCCCCGGCATGGGCCGGGAAGCTCGCATTGAGCGCGCCGCCGGCAGCGGGCGCCAGGCTGGAGCGCGGCCACGGTCGCGCCTGCAGGCCACCGACCTCACCGAACGGCATGTTGCGGCTGGCATTGGCCGGCACGGTCGGGGTCAACGGTGCCTGTGCGGCGGCCACAGCGCGTTGCGGCATGTCCTCACGCTGGGCGGCACGCGCGGCCTGCTGGCTGCGGGTAACGCTGGCGCGACGGGTGTCCTGGCGACGGCTGGACGCAGCCATGGCCACTGCCGGTACACCGGCCACGGCCATTGCGGCGCTATCCACCGAAGCTTCGGTCACCGGACCCGGCGTCGTCGGTGCCGGCGCGAGTTCGGCCTGGCTGGCGATCACCTGCGGTGCCGACGGCTCGCCCGGGGTGGCCTCCTTCAGCTTCTCACCGCCCATGAACAGGGCCACCGCCGCCACCGATGCGGCCAGTGCGGCGCCACCGCCCCAGGCCCGCCAACCACTACGGCGTACCTGACGACGCGGCTCGGCCTGCGGCGCCGGTTCGGCGGCGATGGCGGCGGCCACGGCCGCGCTGAAGCCGGCCGGCGCCAGCGCCGAGGCCTGTCCGCGCATCACGTCGCCCAGCAGCTGCCAGCGTTCCTGGCAGCCGGCCAGCTCGGGGTCGTGCTCCATCCGGCGCAGCAGGAAGCGCGCTTCATCGGCGCCCAGCTCGCCATCGACCAGGGCCGACAGCTGCTCGCGATGGCGCTGGTCCAGGCGCTGCCCGGCGGGCGATTGGTGGTTCTGCGATTCGTTGAACGGATTACTGGTCATACGCGGCTCTTCTCACGGGTGGCGCTGCCGATGTCCAACAGCGGCCGGAGTTCGGTGTCGATCGCCTCGCGCGCCCGGAAGATCCGTGAGCGCACGGTGCCGATCGGGCACCCCATTTTCTGCGCGATATCCTCGTAACTCAGGCCTTCCACCTCGCGCAGGGTGATCGCCAACCGGAGCTCTTCCGGCAGCGCGTTGACGGCCTTCATTACCGTCTGTTCCAGTTCCTGGCGCATCAACTCGCGTTCGGGCGTGTCGGTGTCGCGCAGGCGCGTCCCGCTGTCGAACTGTTCGGCATCACCGATGTCGATGTCATCGGTCGGCGGTCGGCGATTGTGTGAAGCCAGGTAGTTTTTGGCGGTATTCACGGCGATTCGATGCAACCAGGTTGAGAACTGGGCATCGCCACGGAAACTTCCGATCGCGCGGTAGGCACGGATGAAAGTGTCCTGGGCGACGTCCTGACATTCGCTCCAGTCGGCGATGTAGCGACCGACAAGGGCCACCACGCGATGCTGGTACTTGCGCACCAGGACATCGAACGCGGCGCTCTCGCCGTGCTGCACGCGCCGGACCAGTTCCAGATCCAGCTCCTGAGGTGTATCAACATCGGCCATGAGGGGCCGCACTCCTGTCAGCCCAACCGACGTCGGGCAATGAGACTGCCAATCCCGGGAAAAGTTCAGTCGCCGATCACCTGGCGCCGCACCAGCTTTTAACCACCGTTCCGTTAGCGTTCCGGTCCACGGCCATGGATCCGGGGTCGCCACTCCCCTGCTATTGGGATTTGACGCGGGGGAAACAACCTCTGGATCATAGCCGCTTCTCCATACACAACCGGATGGAACGTCCATGCTCTCAGGCTTCGATGGTCTCCGCTTCAGCCACTGGCACCCCGAGATCCGCGACGACGGCGTGGTGGTTCTCTCCCTGGATCGTCAGGACAGCAGCGTCAACGCCATGTCGCAGGACGTGCTGCTGGAACTGGGCGACCTGCTCGAGCGCATTGCGCTGGACCCGCCCAAGGGCGTGGTGATCCAGTCGCTGAAGAAGGCCGGCTTCATTGCCGGTGCGGACCTGAAGGAGTTCCAGGAGTTCGACCGCCGCGGCACCGTCAACGACGCCATCCGCCGCGGCCAGGCCACTTACCAGAAGCTGGCCGAGCTGCCCTGCCCGACCGTGGCGGCCATCCACGGCCACTGCCTGGGCGGCGGCACCGAACTGGCACTGGCCTGCCGCTACCGCGTGGCCTCCAATGACAGCAGCACCCGCATCGGCCTGCCGGAAACCCAGCTGGGCATCTTCCCCGGCTGGGGCGGCAGCGCGCGCCTGCCGCAGTTGGTCGGTGCGCCGGCAGCGATGGACATGATGCTGACCGGCCGCACCTTGTCGGCCTCGGCCGCGCGTGGCATCGGCCTGGTCGACAAGGTGGTGGCGCCGGCGGTGGTGCTCGACACCGCCGTGGCGCTGGCGCTGTCCGGCACCACCCGCCCGTTCAAGCAGCGCGCGACGGCCTGGGCCACCAACACCTGGCTGGCACGCACTTTGCTGGCACCGCAGATGGTCAAGCAGGTCGCACGCAAAGCCAAGAAGGACCAGTACCCGGCGCCCTACGCGCTGATCAGCACCTGGCAGCGCAGCGGCGGCAAGCCGATCCAGGCGCGTCTGGATGCCGAACGCCGCGCCGTGGTGAAGCTGGCCAGCACGCCGACCGCGCGCAACCTGATCCGCATCTTCTTCCTGACCGAGCGCCTGAAGGGCCTGGGCGGCGGTGACTCCGGCATCCGCCACGTGCACGTGGTCGGCGCCGGCGTGATGGGCGGCGATATCGCCGCGTGGGCGGCCTACAAGGGCTTCGAGGTGACGCTGCAGGACCGCGAGCAGCGCTTCATCGACCCGGCCATGGAACGGGCGCAGGCGCTGTTCGCCAAGAAGGTGCGCGACGAGAGCAAGCGCCCGGCGGTGGCCGCGCGCCTGCGTGCCGATCTGGAAGGCAACGGCGTGGCCGAGGCCGACCTGGTGATCGAAGCGATCATCGAGAACCCGGAAGCCAAGCGTGCGCTGTACCAGACGCTCGAACCGAAGATGAAGCTGGACGCGCTGCTGACCACCAACACCTCGTCGATTCCGCTGGTGGAACTGCGCGACCACATCCAGCGCCCGGCACAGTTCGCCGGCCTGCACTACTTCAACCCGGTGGCGCAGATGCCGCTGGTGGAGATCATCCATCACGACGGCATGGCGCCGGAGACCGAGCGCCGCCTGGCCGCGTTCTGCAAGGCGCTGGGCAAATTCCCCGTGCCGGTGGCCGGCAGCCCGGGCTTCCTGGTCAACCGCGTGCTGTTCCCGTACATGCTGGAAGCCGCCACCGCGTATGCCGAGGGCATTCCGGGCCCGGTGATCGACAAGGCCGCAGTGAAATTCGGCATGCCGATGGGCCCGATCGAACTGATCGACACCGTGGGCCTGGACGTGGCCGCAGGCGTCGGCCGCGAACTGGCGCCGTTCCTGGGCCTGCAGATTCCGGCCGCACTGCAGACGGTGGAACCGGACAAGCGTGGCAAGAAGGACGGCCAGGGCATCTACACCTGGGAAAACGGCAAGCCGAAGAAGCCGGACGTGGCCAGCGATTACCAGGCCCCGGCCGATCTGGAGGACCGCCTGATCCTGCCGCTGTTGAACGAGGCCGTGGCGTGCCTGCACGAGGGCGTGGTGGCCGATGCGGACCTGCTGGATGCGGGCGTGATCTTCGGTACCGGTTTCGCCCCGTTCCGTGGCGGTCCGATCCAGCACATCCGTGCGGTGGGTGCCGATGCGATCGTCGAGCGGTTGAAGGCGCTGCAGCAGCGCCACGGCGACCGTTTCGCCCCGCGCCCCGGCTGGGACAACCCCGCCCTGCGCGAACCAGTGGTTTGAGTTTATCGGCCGGGCCTGCGGCCCGGCACCCGCCGAGGCAACCGCCGAAGCAAAAGCCAGAGCCAGAGCCAGAGCCAGAGCAACAGCCGGCTCTGGCTTTTCTGTTTGTTGGGCGGGGCGGTGTGTGCAGGCAGGACACGCCGTAAACCCATCCCTGGGGGCTCGATGGCGCCATCCATGGCGCCAACGGTCCTGCCTGCCCACACCGCCCCACCCCTGGCAGATTTCGGTGACGGTGAGTGAACTGCGATGACTGGTAGGTGTCGACGTTGGTCGGCACGGATCATTACGAACTGGTGGGTGTCGACCTTGGTCGACACCAAGAGCGAAGCGACCGGCGTTTGATTTTGATTTTCTTTTTCTTCTCCGTGGCTGCACAGCACACGGAAACTGTCAGAGGCCGGGCGGGTGGGTGGCGCAGGGGCGTGAGCCGCATGGACGCGGCGATCGAGCTACATGGACGTACTTGCAGCGTCCCCTGCGCCACCCACCCACCCGGCCAAGCGCGGCTTCTGCTTTTGCTTCTGCCTTCAGCGACCAACCCCACAGCCACGAGGGGCTGCGCCGTTGGCTGGAACAACCTGTTACCCATACGGGGCATGTGCCCGTCACAGCTGCATGCCATGCTGACCACCTGATCCCTGCCAGCGAGAACGCCCGCATGACCACCATCATCGCCCCGCGCGTGCACGACATCGGCGGCCTCGAAGTCCGTCGCGCCGTCCCCACCCTGCAGGCGCGCAGCATCGGCTCGTTCGTGTTCGTCGACCAGATGGGCCCGGCACTCATGCACCCCGGCACCGCCATCGACGTGCGCCCGCATCCACATATCGGCCTGGCCACCGTGACCTACCTGTGGTCGGGCGCGATCGGCCACCGCGACACGCTGGGGTCGGACCAGGTGATCCGTCCCGGTGACGTCAACTGGATGACCGCCGGTCGCGGCATCGCCCATTCCGAGCGCACGCCGCAACCGGACCGCGACCATGACAACCCGATCCACGGCATGCAGACCTGGGTGGCGTTGCCGAAGTCGCATGAGGAAATCGAACCGGCCTTCTACCACCATGCCGCGGCCACCCTCCCCGAGCAGCGCCGCAATGGTGCCTGGCTGCGGGTGATCGCCGGGCGCGCCTATGGCGAGGAATCGCCGGTGAAGGTGTTCGCCGACACCCTCAACGTAGCGATCGACCTCGACCCGGATGCGGAGATCGATATCGACAATGGCCACCGCGAGCGCGCGTTGTACATCCTCGAAGGCGACGCGCAATTGGACGGCGTGGACATCCCCGCCCAGCACCTGGTGATTCCCGAAGCCGGTGCGATAGGTCGCCTGCGCGCGAAGACGCCGGTGAAGGCGATGCTGTTCGGTGGCGAGCCGCTGGATGGCCCGCGTCACCTGTGGTGGAACTTCGTGTCCAGCTCGAAGGAGCGCATCGAGCAGGCCAAGCACGACTGGGAGGCCGGTCGCTTCGGCACCATCCCGGGCGACGACAAGGAGTTCATCCCGCTGCCGCAGTACTGAACATCGCGTGTTGCACACATCCGAAGGTGTATCCCTGCACCCGGCGTTGACACTACAGTCACCCGCTGATCACTGAAATGTGACATAAATCACACTTTCAACCGTCAAAGGAGTGCAACACATGAGCATGGGTAAACGCTTGTCCGCCGAGTTCCTCGGCACGTTCTGGCTGGTTCTGGGTGGCTGTGGCAGCGCGGTGCTGGCCGCCAAGTTCGGTGGTGACGGCAATCCGCTGGGTATCGGTTTCCTCGGCGTGGCGCTCGCCTTCGGCCTGACCGTGGTGACCGGCGCCTATGCGTTCGGCCACATCTCCGGCGCGCACTTCAACCCGGCAGTCAGCGTCGGGCTGTGGGCTGGCGGCCGCTTCCCGACCAAGGACCTGGTGCCGTACATCATCGCCCAGGTCGCCGGCGGCCTGCTGGCCGGCTTCATCCTGCTGCAGATCGCCTCCGGCGCCAGTGGCTTCGCCATTGATGGCAGCCAGGCCGGTGCGTTCGCCAGCAACGGCTATGGCGCGCTGTCGCCCGGCGGCTACAGCGTTGCGGCCGCCTTCCTGTGCGAGGTGGTACTGACGGCGGTGTTCCTGGTCGTGATCATGGGCGCCACCCATGGCAAGGCGCCGGCCGGCTTCGCGCCGCTGGCGATCGGCCTGTCGCTGACCCTGATCCACCTGATCAGCATCCCGGTCACCAACACCTCGGTGAACCCGGCCCGCTCCACCGCCGTCGCGTTCTTCGCCGGCAGCGGCGCGGTCAGCCAGCTGTGGCTGTTCTGGGTCGCCCCGCTGCTGGGCGGTGCGATCGGCGGCATCATTTACAAGTGGATCGGCAACGACCGCTGAGGCCTGCGAACCATTGCGGCCGACCTTCGGCCGCAATGGTTACGCTTGTAACCGCAATTTGTGCGATTGCTCACGTTCCGTTAAGGTTGAGTTGACCGTCCGTGCACATGCCGGCCGGGGTGGCATCCGGGGATGGGATGCCAAGGCTGCCGGTCCATCCGGCGGAGCCAACGACACACCACCTTGGGGGATGCATGAAGTTCGCGCCTGTAGTGTTGTCGAGCCTGCTGTTCGCTGCGGCCCAGGCCGCTGCGCAGGCTCCCACCGAATGTCCTTCATTGCCGGCCAGCAGTGGCCTGCAGTGGCAACAGCAGGCACAGGCCGATTTCCTGGTCTGCCGCGCCAGCACCGGGGACGGCCGCGAGGTACTGAGCCTGATGCTCAGTGCGCGCGATCCCAACCTTCCATTGAACCGCTCGCTGCGCCAGGAAAAGGGCAGCTTCGGCGGTGAGTCGCTGTACTGGTACCAGCCCGATCTGGGAGGCCAGCAGCCGCCCGGCTATGCCGAGCGCCGCATCAGTGTGGTCAAGCTCGACAAAGGGCGTTACGCGCAGATTTCGCTGTATCCGGACAGCGCCCAGGAACTGGGCTCGCTGCAGCAGCTGGCGCAGGGCATGAGCCTGACCCCGTCGGCCGTGGCCGCGGGGCGCTGAAGGTGACGGGGATGACTGCCTGGCAGCATCCCCGCAATGCGACCCGATCCGACGGTAGTGCCGGCCGCTGGCCGGCAAACGCTTCGTTCCCGATCAGAAGAGGTTGCCGACCAGCGGCCGGCACTCCCTCAGAACTTGCCTTCCTGGAAATCGACGAAGGCCTGCATCAGTTCCTGCCGTGTGTTCATCACGAACGGCCCGTGGCGCATCACCGGTTCGCGCAGCGGACGGCCGGCCACCAGGATCAGCCGCGCGCCTTCGCTGCCGGCCGAAAGGTGCAGCTGCTCACCGCCGCCCAGCACCGCCAGCTCCTGGCGTGCCACGCCACGCGCGGCGTCCTGCTCCCCCACGGTCACGCCACCTTCGAACACGTATGCAAAGGCGTTGTGCCCTTCCGGCAACGCATAGGTCCAGGCGCGATCCGGGGCCAGCGTGATGTCCAGGTACAGCGGATCGGTGGCCGGCTGCACGATCGGGCCCTGCGTGCCATCCACGCTGCCGGCAATCACCTTCACGTCCACGCCCGGCTGCGGGTGCACCACGGGAATGCGCTCGGGCGCGAATTCCTGGTACTTCGGATCCGTCATCTTCTCCTTCGCTGGCAGGTTCACCCACAGCTGGAACCCGCGCATCTGCCCGCTCTCCTGCTCGGGCATCTCCGAATGCACCAGGCCACGGCCAGCGGTCATCCACTGCACGCTGCCCGGGGTCAGCAGGCCTTCGTTGCCGTGGTTGTCGCGATGCCGCATGCGCCCGTCGAGCATGTAGGTGACGGTTTCGAAGCCGCGGTGCGGATGCTCCGGAAACCCGGCGATGTAGTCCTCGGCACGATCGGTACCGAACTCATCGAGCAGCAGGAACGGATCCAGGTCGGGCAGCGTGGGGCCACCGATGACGCGGGTCAGGCGCACGCCGGCACCGTCGGAGGTGGGCATGCCACGGATGGTCCGCAGCACGCGGACCGGTTCGGGAAAGCTCATGGCGACTCCTGTTGGATGGATGCCACTGAAGATGGACGCCACACGGCCGCACGCCAATGGACGGCGCCGCAACCGATTGTTCCATCCCTGATGTTCGCTGCACGTCAGCACAACAAACGTACGACCAAAGTACTACCGCCGATTCGTCCTGTGCCAATTGACCCTGTCGAGGGCACGCGGGACTCTTTGTCTGTCTTTCCGGGAGAGAGCACCTCATGAAAGGGTTTTCCAAACTGGGCTGGGCGGTACTCGCCCTGCTCGGCGCATTCTGTCTGGGCACCGTGGCCCTGCGCCGCGGCGAACACATCAACGCACTGTGGATCGTGGTGGCAGCGGTTTCGCTGTACCTGGTCGCCTACCGCTTCTACAGCCTGTTCATCGCCAACAAGGTGATGCAGCTGGATCCGACCCGGGCCACCCCGGCGGTGATCAACAACGATGGCCTGGACTACGTGCCGACCAACAAGCACGTGCTGTTCGGCCATCACTTTGCCGCCATCGCCGGTGCCGGCCCGCTGGTCGGCCCGGTATTGGCTGCGCAGATGGGCTACCTGCCCGGCCTGTTGTGGCTGGTGGTGGGCGTGGTGCTGGCCGGCGCGGTGCAGGACTTCATGGTCCTGTTCCTGTCCAGCCGCCGCAACGGCCGTTCGCTGGGCGACCTGGTAAGAGAAGAGATGGGCCAGGTGCCCGGTACCATCGCGCTGTTCGGCGCGTTCCTGATCATGATCATCATCCTGGCGGTGCTGGCGATGGTGGTGGTCAAGGCGCTGGCCGAAAGCCCGTGGGGCATGTTCACGGTGATCGCGACGATGCCCATCGCGATCCTAATGGGCGTGTACATGCGCTACATCCGCCCCGGCAAGATCGGCGAGATCTCGGTGGTTGGCCTGATCCTGCTGCTGGCTGCGATCTGGTACGGCGGCAAGGTCGCCGCCGATCCGGTCTGGGGCCCGGCGTTCACCTTCACCGGTACCCAGATCACCTGGATGCTGATCGGTTACGGCTTCGTCGCCTCGGTGCTGCCGGTGTGGCTGCTGCTGGCCCCGCGTGATTACCTGTCGACCTTCCTCAAGATCGGCACCATCATCGCGCTGGCCATCGGCATCCTGGTGGTGATGCCGGAACTGAAGATGCCGGCGCTGACCCAGTTCGCCGCCAGCGGTGATGGCCCGGTGTGGAAGGGCGGCATGTTCCCGTTCCTGTTCATCACCATCGCCTGCGGTGCGGTCTCCGGTTTCCATGCCCTGATTTCCTCGGGCACCACGCCGAAGCTGCTGGCCAATGAAGCGCACATGCGCTACATCGGCTACGGCGGCATGCTGATGGAATCGTTCGTAGCGGTGATGGCACTGGTGGCCGCATCGATCATCGACCCGGGCATCTACTTCGCGATGAACAGCCCGGCCGCGGTGATCGGTGCAGACGCGGCCTCGGCGGCGCACTACATCACCAACACCTGGGGCTTCACCATCACGCCCGAACAGCTGACTGCGACCGCGGCGGCGATCGGCGAACCGACCATCCTGCATCGTGCCGGTGGTGCGCCGACACTGGCGGTGGGCATCGCGCAGATCCTGCACGAAGCAATTCCCAGTGGCAGCGACGCGATGATGGCGTTCTGGTACCACTTCGCGATCCTGTTCGAGGCGTTGTTCATCCTGACCGCGGTGGACGCCGGTACCCGCGCCGGACGCTTCATGCTGCAGGACCTGCTGGGCAACTTCGTGCCGGCCCTGAAGAAGACCGAGTCGTGGACCGCCAACATCATCGGTACCGCAGGCTGCGTGGCGCTGTGGGGCTACCTGCTCTACACCGGCGTGGTCGATCCGTTCGGTGGCATCCAGACACTGTGGCCGCTGTTCGGCATCTCCAACCAGATGCTGGCCGGTATCGCGCTGATGCTGGGCACGGTGGTGCTGTTCAAGATGAAGCGTGACCGCTATGCGTGGGTTACCGCAGTACCGGCAGTGTGGCTGCTGATCTGCACCACCTACGCCGGCTTCATCAAGATCTTCGACAGCAACCCGGCACAGGGCTTCCTGGCACAGGCACACAAGTTCCAGGCCGCGCTCGCCAGCGACACCATCACCGCACCGGCCAAGTCAGTGGCGCAGATGAAGCAGATCGTGGTCAACGCCTACGTCAACACCGGCCTGACCGCGCTGTTCCTGCTGGTGGTGGGCGCGGTGCTGGTGTATTCGATCAAGACCATCCTGGCGGCCCGCCGCAATCCGCAGCGCAGCGACCGCGAGACCCCGTACGTGGCGCTGAAGCCGCATGAAATGGTGGATCTGTGATGAGCACGCAACTGGTTCCCGCCGGCCAGTACCAGGCCCACCGCCGCATCTGGCGGCGCCTGGTGCAGACCGCACGGCTGTGCTGTGGCATTCCTGATTACGACAACTACGTCCGGCACATGCTGGAAAAGCATCCGGACCAGGAGCCGATGGACTACAAGACGTTCTTCCGCGAACGCCAGGAAGCGCGTTACGGCGGACGAAATGGCGGCCGCTGCTGTTGAGGGTTGGGTGCCGGGCTTGCAGCCCGGCGCCCGCAGAGGCCGGAGCAACTGCAACTGCAACTGCTGGAGCGTCGGCTCTGGCTTTCTGTGGGTTTGGCGGGGCGCTGTGGGTTCGCAGGACACGCCGTAAACCCGTCCCTGGGGGCTCGATGGCGCCATCCATGGCGCC
>NZ_JBQEMR010000030.1:0-46049 GCF_052045015.1 Stenotrophomonas sp. 22692 | reverse complement strand
CTCAGCGCCGTTCCCGTGTGCTGCGAAGTTTCCTTCGTAGCGAGCCGCCCATTATGCCAGACTTTTTCAGTCCGTCAACACCCTCGTTCGATCATCTCGTTCGGCGGTGGTGGGCGCCCTGATGTCGCTGAAGCCCCTTGGTGGCGACCCCTGCGACGGGGGAGGAGAAGTATGTCCCTATTCCCATCATTTGTGAAGGGGGTGTGGCGATTTTTTTCAACGGATGTTGCATCTGTTCATCCGTCGCGCTGGGGGAGGACCGCTCGAAGAGCAAGCCAAGCGCGGGCTTGGCTCTACAAGAGCATCAAGGAAGGGCCGGCTGGCGCCGGCCCTTCCTTTGTCTCAGGCGGCGACCAGGCGCACGCGGGCGAAGGTGCGCTTGCCGACCTGCAGCAGGCCTTCGAAGCCCGGCTGCAGCACCTGCTGGCCGTCTTCCACTACTTCGCCGTCCACCTTGACCGCGCGTTCCTTGAGCTTGCGGTTGGCTTCGGAGTTGCTCGGGGTCAGTCCGGCCGCGGTCAGCAGTGCGGCGATACGCAGGCCTTCGGCCGGGATCGCTACGTCCTGCAGCGGCAGCTGGGTGATGTCGCCCTGCCCGGTCACCGCCGCTTCCCAGCCGGCAATGGCCTGCTCGGCCGCCGCAGCGTCGTGGAAGCGGGTCGCCAGCTCACGCGCCAGGCGCAGCTTGACCACGCGCGGGTTCAGGCCGCCATTGGCCACCTGCTCGCGCAGCTGCACGGCTTCAGCCTGGCTGATGTCGAAGGACAACAGCTCGATCCAGCGCCACATCAGGGTGTCGTCCACCTTCATGGTCTTGGTGACGATGTCGATGGCCGGTTCGCTGATGCCAATGTAGTTGCCCAGCGACTTGGACATCTTGTTGACGCCGTCCAGGCCTTCCAGCAGCGGCATGGTCAGCACCACCTGCGGCTTCTGGCCGTGATGTTCCTGCAGGCCACGGCCCATCAGCAGGTTGAACTTCTGGTCGGTACCGCCCAGCTCGACGTCGGCCTCCAGGGCCACCGAGTCGTAGCCCTGCACCAGCGGGTACAGGAACTCGTGGATGGCGATGGACTGCTGGGCGGCGTAGCGCTTGGAGAAGTCATCGCGCTCGAGCATGCGCGCCACGGTGTGCTGGCCGGCCAGGCGGATCATGTCGGCCGCGCCCATCTTGCCGAACCACTCCGAGTTGAAGCGGACTTCGGTACGGCTGCGGTCCAGCACCTTGAACACCTGCTCCTCATAGGTACGGGCGTTGGCCAGCACGTCCTCGCGGCTGAGCGGCTTGCGGGTCAGGCTCTTGCCGGACGGGTCGCCGATCATGCCGGTGAAGTCGCCGATCAGGAAAACGACCTGGTGGCCGAGGTCCTGGAACTGGCGCATCTTGTTCAGCAGCACCGTATGGCCCAGGTGCAGGTCGGGCGCGGTTGGGTCGAAGCCGGCCTTGATCCGCAGCGGACGGCCTTCCTGCAGGCGCGCACGCAGATCCTCGAGCTTGAGGATCTCGTCGGCACCGCGGCCGATCAGGGCAAGGGCTTCTTCAATCGAGGACACGTGACTACTCCCGGCAACGCCGATTCTTGTGTGGGGTGTTAAAGCAAAGTTAACCCGATTGGCTTCACAAAAGCCAATGGGCACAAGGGTTTGACGCGGTTTTCTCAGGTGTCTATGGTAACCGGCGATCAGGCCCGCGCTCCCGGGCTGCCAGGAAAAAACCGCCGATGCACAATTCCGAACAAGGCCGCGCACGCAAGCAGCGCTTCCAGGAACGCCTCCACGTCCTGCACGACAACGCCCTGCATCGGAAGCTCAGGCAACATCTTCCCGCCGCCTTCAATGAGCGCTGGACCCGCCGCCATTGGATGCACGCCAGCCTGTTCGCGACCATCGGCGCCCTGGTGGCAACGATCGTCCCGGGCTTCTCGCACACCATCGACGCCCCCTTTGCCGACAGCCATACCAGCCTGGCACTGCCGTTGCCGCCGCTGACCATGGCCCGCCAGCAGCAGGTGCCCGGTGACAGCTGGCAGGTGCTGCGCGTGGAGCGCGGCCAGACCCTGAGCGATCTGTTCGACAAGGCGGGCATCCCGGCCACCACCCTGCACCGGGTGCTGGACCACCCCGGTGCACGCGAGGCGCTGACCAAGCTCCGCCCGGGCGCCGAGATCGCCTTCGACATGCCGCTGTCCGGTGACCTGCGCAGCATCCGTTTCGACCGCGATGCCGACAACCGGGTGGAACTGAGCCTGACCGGCGACGACATCAAGGAGAAGGTGACCCAGCGCGAGACCTCCACGCGCACCGTGGTCACCAGCGGCGAGATCACCAGTTCACTGTATGCCGCGGCCCGACGCGCCGGGCTGTCGCCGTCGGCGATCGCGACGATGACCGACGACATCTTCAAGTACGACATCGACTTCTCGAAGGACCTGCAGCCGGGCGACCGCTTCAGCGTGGTGATGGATGAAACCTGGCGCGAAGGCGAGAAGGTGGACACCAGCAAGATCCTGGCGGCGACCTTCACCACCGGTGGCAAGACCTATTCCGGCTTCCGCTTCGACCGCAACGGCAAGTCCGAG
This sequence comes from Stenotrophomonas sp. 22692, assembly GCF_052045015.1. Classification (NCBI taxonomy): domain Bacteria; kingdom Pseudomonadati; phylum Pseudomonadota; class Gammaproteobacteria; order Lysobacterales; family Lysobacteraceae; genus Stenotrophomonas; species Stenotrophomonas sp. 22692. The sequence goes on along the minus strand of NZ_JBQEMR010000030.1, from coordinate 43,470 downwards.
TACTACGACATCAACGGCCGTTCGCTGAAGAAAAGCTTCATCCGCATGCCGATCCCGTTCGCGCGGCTGAGCTCGACTTTCGGCGCGCGCAAGCACCCGGTGCTGGGCAAGATGCGCATGCACAAGGGCGTGGACTACGCTGCGCGCACCGGCACCCCGATCATGGCCGCCGGCGATGCCCGCGTGCAGTTCGCCGGCGTGCAGCGCGGCTACGGCAACGTGGTGATCCTCGACCACGGCCGCGGCCACACCACCCTGTACGGGCACATGTCGCGCTTTGCGAACATCAAGACCGGCCAGCGCGTGGCCCAGGGCACGGTGATCGGCTATGTCGGCTCGACCGGCCTGGCCACCGGCCCGCATCTGCACTACGAATTCCGCGTCAACGGCGAGCACCGCAATCCGCTGACCGTGACCATGCCGCCGCCGGAGCCGCTGAAGGGCGCCGAGCTGGTCGCCTTCCGCGCGCAGACCGCACCGGCGATGGCCCGCATCCAGGGCATGGAGAAGCTGATCTACGCCGACGCCAGCCCGGCACCGACCAGCCGCGACGAGGCCGTCCCCGAGGTGGCCAGCGCCAAGGACAAGCAGGCGACCGGCCGCAAGCGCGGCTGAACCCCTGCGTTGACGAGGAAGGACGCGGCAGCCCAAGCTTGCCGCGTCCTTTTTTTATGCCCGCCATGAACACGACTGCCGACGCTGACGCCCCCCTGTACCTTGGCCTGATGTCGGGCACCAGCGCCGACGGCATCGATGCCGCGCTGGTGCAGTTCCCCGCTGGCGGAGGCTGCCGCTTCGTGCACGGGCTGACCGCCCGCTGGGAGCCTGTGCTGCGTGCGCGGCTGGTGGCGCTGGGCGAAGGCGGACCGCTGGACTCGCTGGAGGAGCTGGGCGAGCTGGACGCCCGGATCGCGATCAACTTCGCCGAAGCCGCCAATCAACTGCTGGCCGAGGCCGGCGTGGACCGCAGCCAGGTCCGCGCGATCGGCTCGCACGGCCAGACCGTGCGCCATCGTCCGCTGGCCACCCCCGCCTTCACCGTGCAGCTGGGCGATGGCAACCGCATCGCCGAGCTGACCGGGATCACCACGGTATCCGACTTCCGCCGCCGTGACGTGGCCGCCGGGGGCCATGGTGCGCCGCTGATGCCGGCCTTCCACCTGGGCATGCTGGGCGCCGCCGATGAGGACCGTGCGGTGCTGAACCTGGGCGGCATCGCCAACCTGACCCTGATCCCGCGCGAAGGTGCGGTGCGTGGCTTCGATACCGGCCCGGCCAACGCGCTGATGGATGCCTGGTGCCAGCGCCACACCGGCCGCACCTTCGATGCCGACGGCGCCTACGCCGCCAGCGGCGCGGTGGACGAGGGCCTGCTGGCCGGCTGGCGTTCGGACCCGTGGTTCGCGCTGCCACCACCGAAGAGCACCGGCCGTGAGCAGTTCCACCTGGCCTGGGCCGAGGCCCACATGGGCGAAGGCCAATACGCTGCCGCCGATGTGCAGGCCACCCTGCTGGAGCTGACCGTGGCGACGGTGGCCGATGCGCTGCTGACGCAGCAGCCGCGGACCCGGCGCCTGCTGGTCTGTGGCGGCGGTGTGCGCAACCGGCAGCTGATGAAGCGCCTGGCGGCGCGGCTGCCGGGGGTACAGGTGGAGTCCAGCGCGGTGCACGGGCTGGACCCAGAGTACGTGGAGGCGATGGGCTTTGCGTGGCTGGCGCAGCGGACGATGGACGGGCTGGCCGGCAACCTGCCGAGCGTGACCGGGGCCAAGGGGCCGCGGATCCTCGGGGCGATTCACCTGGCGTGAGGTGGCGTCATCGGCGCATGTAAGGCGCCGTTGTGGAGCCGAGCCATGCTCGGCTTGGCGTGGGCCGGCGAAGAGCAGCCGAGCGTGGGCTCGGCTCTACAGCATTGCGGCGCGGCCGCTAATCGAAGCCCTGCCCTGCGGGCAAGGCCTGCAGGGCGGCGATGGCGTCGGAGAGCGCGTCCACTTCGGGATCGCCGAAGCCGGAGCGAACCTCCAGTTCACTGCTGAACAGGCCCTGCTCCAGCAAGGCGGCGCAGGTCTGTTCGTGGGTCCAGCCGCGGGCGACCGCGACACGTCGGATGCGTTCCAGCAGCAGCGGGTCCAGGTCCCGCAGCACAACGTCGGCCATGCTCACTTCCCCGTTCGCAAGGCACCGCCCCCTCGGCGCGTCGGGGGCGATGATCCCGCAGACCGGGCGGGCAGGCAATCAGGTGGCGCTGGCGGCCTGGCGACGGCGCTGCTGCAGGATCAGCAGGGCGCAGAGGATCACCACCGGGATCGCCACCAGCGCGGTACCGACGAAGAACAGCGCGTAGCCTTCCAGCAGCGTCCGGCCCTGTGCGAGCGTCTGTACCGACCACCCCGAGAGCCCCTTGAGCGCCTTGCCGGGCATCGCGTAGAACGAACTCAGCAGCGCGTACTGGGTTGCCGTGTATCCGATGCTGGTCAGGCTGGACATATAGGCGATCAGCGCCGTACCGGCGAAACCGCTGGCGAAGTTGTCGATGGCCATGGCCACCGCAAAATGGGTCGTGTCTGGGCCCGAATAGGCCAGCCAGGCAAATGCCAGGTTGGAGGCCGGCCCCAGCACGGCACCCACCATCAGCGCCGCCAGCACCCCCCAGCGAACCGAGACCAGGCCCGCCGCAGCAATGCCGACGAAGGTCGCGACCAGGCCCACCGAGCCACGCACCGCGCCCACGGTGTCCTCGTCCAGGCCGAGATCGACGTAGAACGGGTTGGCCATCGGCCCCATGACGAAGTCGGCCATGCGATAGACGCTGATGGCCACCAGGATCAGGATCGCGCCGCTGCGATGCTCGCGGACGAAGGCGATGAACGGTCCCGCTACGGCGTCGAACAATCCGCGCGGTGTCCACAGCGAGGTCGCCTGCGCCTGCACAGCAGCCACTTCCCGCGCGGGTTCACGGGCCATGACCACGGCTACCACGCCAAGCGCCATCAGCACGGCCATGATCTCGTAGGAGACCTGCCAGCCAACACGGGCCGCGATGATCAGGATCAGCGCATCGGTGACCAGCAAGGCAGTGCGGTAGCCCAATGCCGAGGATGAGGTCAGCAGGCCAAGCTGCTCGCTGTTGTCAGCACTTTCAATGCGCCAGGCATCGATGACGATGTCTTGGGTGGCCGAAGCAAACGCCACGATCACGGCCATTACGCCGAACACGACGATGTGCTGCCAGGCGATGCCCAGGAACTGGATCTGGCCGCCCTTGGGCTGGACCAGCGCCATGCCGACAAGGCCCACCACTACGACCAGCTGCGACAGCAGCATCCAGCCGCGGCGGCGGCCAAAACGACCGAACAGAGGCACGTCGGTCTTGTCGACGATCGGCGCCCACAGGAACTTCATGGTGTAGGCCAGCCCGACCCATGACAGGAAGCCGATCGTGCTCAGCTCGATGCCTTCCTTGCGCATCCAGAAGCCGAGCGTGTTGCCCACCAGATAGATCGGCAGGCCGGAACTGAAGCCGAGCAGCAGCATCGCCAGCACCTTGCGCTGGCTCAGGTTGGAAACCACCTGCTGCCACGGCCGGCGCGGCTTGGCGGCCTCGGTCACAGGTCGTAGTCCACGGTGAACGGCGCGTGGTCGGAGAAGCGCTCGTCGCGGTAGATCGAGCAGCTGCGCAGGCGGTCACGCAGGCCCGGGGTGATGAACTGGTAGTCGATGCGCCAACCGACGTTGTTGGCACGGGCGGCGCCACGGTTGCTCCACCAGGTGTAGTCCTCGCCGGTGGGGTTGAGCAGGCGGTAGGCATCGGCCCAGCCGCGGCCTGCGGCGACATCGGTGGCCTGGCCGTGGTCGGCGCAGAGGGCGTTGAGCCAGTCGCGCTCCTCCGGCAGGCAGCCCGAATTCTTCTGGTTGGACTTCCAGTTCTTGATGTCCAGCGCCGAACGCACGATGTTCCAGTCGCCGCACAGCACGTAGTCGCGGCCGCTGCGCGCCCACTCCTCCAGGATCGGCCGCAGCCATTCCATCACTTCGAACTTGAAGCCCTGGCGCAGGTCGCCCGAGCTGCCGGACGGGATGTAGAAGGAGACCACGCTGAGGTTGCCGTAGCGCGCCTCGATGTAGCGGCCTTCGTCGTCGAACGGCGCCCAGCCCAGCGAGGTGATGACCTGGTCCGGCTCGCGCTTGCTGTAGATCGCCACGCCGCTGTAGCCCTTCTTGGTGATGGCGTCGCGATAGAAGCAGTGGTGCCCGTCTGGACGGAACATCGGGTCGGTCAGCTGGTCTTCCTGGGCCTTGGTCTCCTGGATGCACAGGACATCGGCGTCCTGGGCACGGAACCAGTCGAGGAAGCCCTTGGTCGCGGCGGAACGGATGCCATTGGCGTTGAAACTGATGATGCGCATGCAAGGGACCTACGACAGGAAACCGGGCAAGCATACCGGTTGCCCGCGGGGCTGCGCAGTCTGCCCGGCCAGGCCGCGACGCCCTTCACACGGGTCCGGACGAGCGCGAAACGCCCAGCTGGATTAGGATTTATGCTCCAAATGAAGATGAATCGAGTTTTGATGAGCGACCACCGCCACCGTTTCCTGCAGCTGGCCCTGACCGCCGACGCGCTGCGCTTCGGCCAGTTCACCCTCAAGTCCGGCCGGCTGAGCCCCTATTTCTTCAACGCCGGTCGTTTCGACTCCGGTTCGCTGCTGTCGCAGCTTGGCGCCTGCTACGCCGATGCCATCGATGCCACCGGAATCAAGTACGACGTGGTGTTCGGCCCGGCCTACAAGGGCATCCCGCTGGCCACCGCGATGGCCTGTGAGCTGGCCCAGCGTGGCCGCGACCTGCCGCTGTCGTTCAACCGCAAGGAAGCCAAGGACCATGGCGAAGGCGGCCAGCTGATCGGCGCCGACATGAATGGCAAGCGCGTGCTGATCGTCGACGACGTGATCACCGCCGGTACCGCGATCCGCGAAGCGCTGGGCATCATTCGCGCTGCCGGTGGCACCCCGGCCGGCATCGTGGTGGCGCTTGACCGCCAGGAGATCGCTTCGGAAACCGATCGCCGTTCGGCGGCGCAGTCGGTGGCCGAGGAGGCCGGCATTCCGGTGATCGCCGTGGCATCGCTGGCCGATCTGCTTGATTTCGCCTCCGGCAACCCGGAACTTGTGGGCTACCGGCAGCCGCTGGAAGCCTACCGGGCCCAGTACGGCGTCCGTTCGATCCGCTGACCGACCAGGGGAAAGGTCATGTCCCGAGTTCCTGCTGTTCTCTTTGCCGGCCTGCTGCTGGCCGTGCCGTTCACGCTGCCGGCGCAGTCGCGGGGTGGCGACAAGGTGGAGAAGAAGCTGTACTGCTGGAACGAGGGCAAGGAGCGGATCTGCAGTGATTCGCTGCCGGCCGATGCGGTCAACCATGCCCGCGAGGAATTCAACGCGAAGAGTGGCCTGCGCAATGCGCAGGTCCAGCGCGCGTTGACCGACGAAGAGCGCGCCGCCGCCAGCACGGTGGCCGCGCAGCAGCAGCTGGATCTGATGGCCGAGCAGACCCGCCAGCGCACCGAGCAGGCGATGCTGACCACCTATGGCAGCGAGGACGACCTGCGCCGGGTGTTCGCCGAGCGCCAGGAAGTGCTGGACAACAACCTGAAGACGGCCGAGTACAACGTCACCAGCCTGCGTGAGTCGCTGGTGGCTCTATTGTCGGCGGCCGGTGACCGCGAACTGGCCGGTGCCAAGGTGGCCGACAAGCAGGCCGAGGCGATCCGCCAGCGGCACGTGCAGCTGCAGGCGCAGCAGCGCCTGCAGGCCGGGTTCCTGCAGCAGCAGCAGGCGTTGAAGGCCGAAATTGAAAGCACCCTGCAGCGCTATCGCGAGCTGAAGGGCGTGGCACCGGCTGCCCCGGCAGGCTGACGACGCTCCTGCCGCCGGGCATGGCCCGGCGCTACCCCTGGCCTGGTTACGGCCTGGCCCACGGAATTTATGCACTTTTTACGCGTCGGCCCAGTCCGGCGCGTAGTGCGTTTATGGGGGGCAGGACGACGATGACGACCTGAGGTGGAGGGGTTCCACCAGGACGCTATTGCAATGTCCCCCTGGCTGTCGTTGTTGTGTGGCGTGCTGGTGCTGGTCGCCGCCGCCTATCTTCTTTATGTCGTGCTGCGGCCCGAGTCGTTCTGAGCGGAGCCGGCCATGACTGAAATGCTTGTGATTATTGCCGCCAGCCTGCTGCTGGCGTGGCCGCTGGGCCTGTACCTGGCCCGCGTGATGCGGGGCACGCCGATGAAGGTCGACGTGCTGTTCCACTGGATCGAGAAGCCGCTGTACAGGGTGTTCGGCGTCGATCCATCGCGCTCGATGTCCTGGCGCGGCTACGTGCTGGCCTTCGTCCTGAGCAACGTGGTGGTCGCGGTACTGACCCAGGCGGTGTTCATGACCCAGGCCTGGCTGCCGCTGAATCCGGATCAGATCCCGAACATGCGCTGGGACACCGCGCTGCACACGATGATCTCGTTCCTGACCAACACCAACCAGCAGCACTATTCGGGCCAGGCGCAGCTGTCCTACCTCTCGCAGATGACCGGCATCACCGGCCTGCAGGTGGTGACGCCGATGATGGGCCTGGCGCTGGCGGTGGCCACGCTGCGCGCGTTGTTCTCGCGTGCGCCGCAGACTGCGGCGGCCACCGGCAGCGGCGATGACCGCCAGGTGGCGGTAGGCAACTACTACGTGGACGTGGTGCGCCTGTGCGTGCGCTTCCTGCTGCCGCTGTGCCTGGTGTGGACGCTGGTGCTGACCAGCCAGGGCGTGCCATCGACGATGGCCGGTGGCCCACAGGCCACACCGATCGATGCCAGTGCCGGCATGGCCGTACAGAAGCTGCCGTTGGGCCCGGTAGCGGCGATGGTCGCGGCCAAGCAGCTGGGCGCCAACGGTGGCGGCTGGTACGGCCCGAACAGCAGCTTCCCGCTGGAGAACCCGACCCCGCTGTCGAACACGCTGGAGATCGTCGGCATCCTGCTGGTGCCGATGGCGGTGATCTTCATGATCGGCGCGTTCACCGGCCGGCGCCGCTTCGGCGCCCTGGTGTTCAGTTGCATGCTGGGCATGTCGCTGCTGTCCACCGGCGCGATGATGTGGAGCGAAGGGCATAGCGCCAGCGCCGCCACGCCGTTGCTGATGGAAGGCAAAGAGGTGCGCTTCGGTGCCGACGGCACTGCGCTGTGGGCGGCGGTGACCACCCAGGTCTCGAACGGCTCGGTCAACGGCATGCACGATTCGCTGGCGCCGCTCAGTGGCGGCATCGCGATGGTCAACATGCTGGTCAGCGCGATCTGGGGCGGCATTGGCTGTGGCCTGCAGCAGTTCATCGTGTACCTGCTGCTGGGCGTGTTCCTGGCCGGGTTGATGACCGGGCGCACGCCGGAACTGTTCGGCCGCAAGCTGGAGACGCCACAGGTCCGCCTGTTGGCCCTGCTGGTGCTGCTGCAGCCGATCACCCTGCTGGTGTTCACCGCGATCACCCTGGCCGTACCCGGCCTGGCGGGCACGTCCAACCCCGGTTTCCATGGCATCAGCCAGGTCTTCTACGAATACGTCTCGGCCTATGCCAACAACGGTTCGGGCTTCGAAGGGCTGGGTGACGCCACGCTGTGGTGGAACCTGAGCTGCTCGCTGGTGCTGCTGCTGGGCCGCTTCCCACTGCTGATCATCCCGCTGGTGGTGGCCGCACAGCTGGCCGCCAAGCGCCAGGCGCCGGAGTCTGCCGGCAGCCTGCAGATCGAAACCCCGACCTTCGCCCTGACCCTGGTCTCGGTGATCGTCATCCTGACCGTGCTGCAGTTCATGCCGGCGCTGGTACTCGGCCCGATTGCCGACCACCTGAGCCTGGGACTGCACTGAGGACACCCCCATGAGTAGTCATGCAAGTTCAACCCGTAGTTCCCATGCGCCGCGCCCTGCCCTGCTCGATGCCGCCGGCCTGCGCCGTGCGCTGATCGAGGCGGTGCGCAAGCTGTCGCCGATGCATCTGGTGCGCAGCCCGGTGATGGCGGTGGTGATGGCCGGCACGATCGTGGCAGCGATCGTCACCCTGACCGGCAATGCGCCGCTGGGCTTCGGCCTGGCGGTGACCGCGATCCTGCTGGTGACCGTGCTGTTCGGCAACTTCGCCGAGGCCGTGGCCGAAGCCCGCGGCCGTGGCCAGGCCGCCTCGCTGCGCCGTGCCCGCCAGGATCTGGTGGCGCGCCGGCTGGCTGCGCCGCAGCCGGGCGCGGCCGAAACCCAGGTACCCGCCGCCGAACTGCGCCCGGGCGACCATGTGATCGTCAGTGCCGGTGAGCTGGTGCCGGCCGACGGCGAGATCGTGCAGGGCCTGGCCACCATCAACGAAGCGGCGGTGACCGGCGAATCGGCACCGGTGCTGCGCGAGGCTGGCACCGACCGTTCCGGTGTGATCGGCGGCACCAAGGTGCTGTCCGACCAGATCATCGTGCGGGTGACCGCCGAGCCGGGCCACAGCTTCCTGGACCGGATGATTGCCCTGGTGGAGGGTGCCAACCGCCAGAAGACCCCGAACGAGATCGCGCTGACCCTGCTGCTGGCGGCGATGACGCTGACCTTCCTGGTGGTGGTGGCGACGCTGCCTGCGATCGGCGCCTCCGTGGGCGTCAAAGTCGACCCGCTGTTGCTGATCGCGCTGCTGGTGTGCCTGATCCCGACCACCATCGGCGGGCTGCTGCCGGCCATCGGCATCGCCGGCATGAACCGTGCGCTGGCCGCCAATGTGCTGGCCAAGTCGGGCAAGGCGGTGGAGGTGGCCGGCGACGTCGACGTGCTGCTGCTGGACAAGACCGGCACCATCACCTACGGCGACCGCCAGGCCAGCCACTTCCATCCGTTGGCCGGTATCGATGCCAGCCAGCTGCGTGAAGCGGCGCTGCTGTCTTCGCTGGCCGACCCGACCCCGGAAGGCAAGTCGATCGTGCGCCTTGCGCGCGAACAGGGCTGCGCCACCGCCGAACCGGACCATGCCGACTACCTGGCCTTCACTGCCCAGACCCGCATGTCCGGCGTGGACCTGGAACATGGGCGGCAGATCCGCAAGGGTGCCGCCGATGCGATCCGTGCCCACGTGCAGGTGCTGGGCGGCAACGTGCCGGCCGAGCTGGCCGGTCGTGTCGAGCAGGTCGCGCGCAACGGCGCCACCCCGCTGGTGGTGGCCGAGGGCCGCCACGTGCTGGGCGTGATCGAGCTGTCGGACGTGGTCAAGCATGGCATGCGCGAGAAGTTCGCGCAGCTGCGGGCGATGGGCATCCGCACGGTGATGATCACCGGTGACAACCCGCTGACCGCCGCCGCCATCGCTGCCGAGGCCGGTGTGGACGACTACATCGCCGAAGCGCGGCCGGAAGACAAGCTGGCGCGCATCCGCCAGGAGCAGGCCGGTGGCCGCCTGGTGGCGATGGTCGGCGACGGTACCAACGACGCCCCGGCGCTGGCCCAGGCCGACATCGGCCTGGCGATGAACTCCGGCACGCAGGCGGCGAAGGAGGCCGGCAACATGGTCGACCTGGATTCGGACCCGGCCAAGCTGCTGGCGGTGGTGGAAGTGGGCAAGCAGCAGCTGATCACCCGCGGCGCGCTGACCACCTTCTCGCTGGCCAACGACGTCTCCAAGTACTTCGCGATCCTGCCGGCGCTGTTCGCCGCTGCCGTTCCGACCATGGCCGCACTGAACGTGATGCAGCTGTCGAGCCCGCGCAACGCCGTGCTGGCGGCGCTGATCTTCAACGCCCTGGTGATTCCCGCCCTGATTCCGCTCGCCCTGCGTGGCGTGCGCTTCCGCCCGGCCACCGCAACGGCGCTGCTGCGCCGGAACATGCTGGTGTACGGCCTCGGCGGCGTGCTGCTGCCGTTCGCGGCAATCAAGGCGATCGACCTCCTTCTTGTCCTGGTATTCGGCGCATGAACCGTACTGTTTCCACTTCGTCTTCCCTTCCCCGCGAACAGAAAGCCGAGGCCCGCGTGGCCAGCCTGCAGGATGGCGCAAGCTGGCGCCCGGCGATCGGCCTGGGCCTGGCCACGCTGCTGCTGGCCGGCGCGGTCTACGCCGGTATCGCCACCGGTTTCGCCGGCCTGGCCTACCCGACCCAGGCCGAGGGCAGCCTGCTGCGCGATGGCAACGGCCAGGTACGCGGCTCGGCATGGCTGTCGCAGCCGTTCACCGGTGACGGCTACTTCCAGGCGCGCCCGTCGGCCGCCAACTACGACCCGATGGCCGCGGCCGGTTCCAACATGGCGCGCAGCAACCCGGCACTGGCCGAGCGCGTGGCTGCCAGCACGGCTGCGGTAGCCGCACGCGAAGGTGTCGCGCCGGCGCAGGTGCCTGCGGATCTGGTCACCCAGTCCGCAGGCGGCCTGGATCCGCAGCTGTCGCCGGCGGCGGCTCAGCTGCAGGTGGCACGCGTAGCGCGTGCCCGTGGCCTGCCGGTGGCGCGCGTACAAGCGCTGGTGCAGGCGCATACCGAAGGCCGCCAGTGGGGCCTGTTCGGCCAGCCGCGGGTGAACGTGGTGACGCTGAACTTCGCGCTGGACCACGCGGCCAAGGCGCCGTGATGCCGGCCTGCACCGGCTGCGCGCACAATGGCGGGCATGACAGCGGCACCCATGACTGATGCGCGTACCCGCCAGGCCGATGCCCTGGTCGAAGGCCTGCAACGCGAAGCCGGCGGCAAGCTGACCGTGTTCCTCGGCGCGGCGCCGGGCGTGGGCAAGACCTACACCATGCTGACCCGCGCGCAGGAACAGCTGCGCCGCGGCGTTGACCTGGTGGTCGGGCTGGTGGAAACCCACGGCCGCGCCGATACCCAGGCGCTGCTGGAGGGCCTGCCGCAGCTGTCGCTGAAAGCGGTGGCCTACCACGGCCACACCCTGCAGGAGATGGACCTGGATGCCGTGCTCGCGCGGCACCCAGCGCTGGTACTGGTGGATGAACTGGCCCATCGCAACGCGCCGGGCAGCCGCCATGAGCGCCGCTGGCAGGACGTGATGGAGCTGCTGGACGCCGGCATTGACGTCTGGACCACGGTCAACATCCAGCATCTGGAAAGCCTCAACGATGTGGTGATGCGCATCACCGGCGTACGCGTCAGCGAGACCGTGCCGGACGGTGTGCTCGACCGACTGCACGACATCGTGCTGGTGGACCTGCCGCCGCGCGAACTGATCGCGCGCCTGCAGCAGGGCAAGGTCTATGTGCCCGAACAGGCCGCACAGGCACTGCAGGCGTTCTTCTCACCGGCCAACCTGACCGCGCTGCGCGAACTGGCGATGCAGGAGGCCGCCGACCGCGTCGACAGCAGCCTGCGCGAAACCCGCGCCGCGCGTGGCGAAGGCAATCTGCCCCTGCGTCGCGGCGTTCTGGTGGCCATTGATGGCGGCGGCCAGAGCGAATACCTGGTGCGCGTGGCGCGGCGCATCGCAGAGCGCCGTGACGCGCCGTGGACGGTAGTGACCGTGCAGGGCCGGCGCCAGGACGAGGCGACCCGGCGCGAGATCGATGCGGCCTTTGCGCTGGCAAGGCGCCTGGGCGGCGACGCCGAACTGCTGCATGGATCGAGCATCGCCGATGCCCTGCTCGACCATGCCGCACACAACGGCGTGTCGACCCTGGTGCTGGGCCGGACCCGCGAACGTCCACTGGCACGGATGTTCAACCGCACCCTGACCCAGCAGCTGATCCAGCGTGGCGCGCATTACGAGATCACCATCATCAGCACACCGCAGGCACGCGCACGCTCGCGCCGCGAGAGCCTGCTGCCGCCAATGCGCGGTATCAGTCATGAACCGGCACAAGCCCTGATCGCTACCGCGCTGGCCTGTGCGGTGGCGTGGCTGGCCGAACACTGGGTGGGCATGGCCGACCTGTCGATGGTGTTCATCGTCGCGGTGGTGCTGGTGGCGGCGCGCACCCGCGCCAGCGTGGCGGTGATGGCGGCGATCCTGTGCTTCCTGGCCTACAACTTCCTGTTCATCGCGCCACGCTTCACCTTCGCCATCGGCGCGCGCCAGGGCGTGATCACCGTGTTCCTGTTCCTGGCCGCCGCGCTGGTGGCCGGACGCCTGGCCTCGCGCCTGCGCATGCAGGTGATCGCGCTGCGTGCCGCCAACCGCCATGCGCGTGCGCGCCAGCAGTTGGGCCGCCAGCTGGCCAGTGCCGCCGGCAACGGCGAGGTGGCGCAGGCGGGTCGGCATGCACTGGAACAGGCCATGGACGTGCCGGCGTGGCTGCGGATCGGCGCCGATACCGCAACCGGTGGCCGCAGCCAGCCTGGCGATACCGATCTGGCCGCCGCCGACTGGGCGCTGCGCCACGGCCAGCCCAGCGGCCGCTTCACCGACACTCTGGCCGGCGCGCAATGGTGGTTCCTGCCGCTGCTGGATGGCGAAGACCGCGCGATCGGCGTGGCCGGCCTGTACCTGCCCGGCGCGCAGGCGCGCCTGCTGCCCGAGCAGCGGCAGCTGGCCGAAGCGATGGTGGATGACATCGCGCAGGCCGCGCTGCGCACGCGGCTGGTGGCCGAACTGGAACAGGCCCACGTCAGCAACGAGACCGAGCGATTGCGCTCGGCCCTGCTCTCTTCGGTATCGCACGATCTGCGCTCGCCACTGGCGGCGATGATCGGTTCGGCCGACAGCCTGGCCAGCTACGGTACGGCGATGGATACAGCCGATCGCCGTGCCCTGCTGGACACCATCCTGGTCGAGGGCGAACGGCTGGACCGCTACATCCAGAACCTGCTGGACATGACCCGCCTCGGCCACGAAGGATTGAAGATCAACCGCGACTGGATCGGCGTGGACGAACTGATCGGCTCGGCGGCGCGGCGCCTGCAGCGCTACCAGCCCAAGGTACGGCTGGAGCTGGATATTCCCTCCACGCTGGCGCCGATCTGGGTGCACCCGGCGCTGGTCGAGCAGGCCGTGTTCAATGTGATGGAAAACGCGGCCAAGTTCTCGCCGCCCGATGCCGCCGTGCAGGTGCAGGCGCGCGAGCTGGACGGCCAGCTGCGCATCGACGTGATCGATGCCGGCCCCGGCATTCCCGATGACGAGCGTGCGCGCATCTTCGACATGTTCTACAGCGTCGAGCGCGGCGACCGTGGCCGCCACGGCACCGGCCTGGGCCTGACCATCTGCCAGGGCATGATCGGCGCGCATGGCGGCAGCGTGCAGGCGCTGCCCGGACGCGACGGTCGCGGTACCCTGATCCGCATCACCCTGCCCCTGCTCAAGCCAGCCTCCCACGATGAGCCCGACCCCGATTGATGCCAGCGTGCCGGCCGCGCGCGTGCTGGTGATCGATGATGAAACCCAGATCCGCCGGTTCCTGGACATCAGCCTGCGCGCGCAGGGCTACCAGGTGCGGCAGGCCGCGACCGGCCAGGAAGGCCTGGAGATGGCCGCCAGCGAAGACATGGACCTGGTGATCCTGGACATCGGCCTGCCGGACATGGAAGGCCACGAGGTGCTGGAGCAGCTGCGGCAATGGAGCCAGGTGCCGGTGATCATGCTGACCGTGCGCGCCGGCGAAACCGAGAAGGTGCGTGCGCTGGACAACGGCGCCAACGACTACGTGACCAAACCCTTCGGTACCCAGGAGCTGATGGCGCGGGTACGGGCGCTGCTGCGCACGCGCAGCGTGCCCAGCGATGGCACGCCACCGGTGTTCGACGATGGCCATCTTCATGTGGACCTGGTGCGCCGTGAAGTGGCGCTCGATGGCGAACCGGTGGCGCTGACCCGCAAGGAATACGCGCTGCTGTCGCTGCTGCTGCGCAATGCCGGGCGAGTGGTGACCCAGCCGCAGATCCTGCAGGAGATCTGGGGGCCGACCCACCAGCACGACACCCATTACCTGCGCATCCTGGTCGGCAAGCTGCGGCACAAGCTGGGCGATTCGGCGCTGGATTCGCGCTACCTGTTCACCGAACCGGGCGTGGGGCTGCGGTTCAAGGGGTGAGGGTGTGTCGACCAAGGTCGACACCCACCAAAGCGAATTCGGAAGAACATCCACGCATGGCGTGGATCTACTGTGTCGACCAAGGTCGACACCTACCAACAGCTCCAGGACATTGTCAGGGGTGGGGCGGTGTCGGAGTGCGGGGTGTCAGCCGCATGGATGCGGCTGCCAAGCTTACAGGGACGTACTTGCTGCGTCCCCGCACTCCGACACCGCCCCGCCATCCCACGGATAGCCGGCCTTTGACGTTGACGTTGATTCGGCGGGTGCCGGGCGCAGCCCGGCCCCACCTCAGAACCCCAGTGGGGTCTCGCCCAGCACCGGTTGCAGCTGGCTGCGGAACAGCGCCTGGATGCGTTCCAGTGCCGCCTCGTCGTTGCCCTCGAAGCGCAGCACCAGCACCGGCGTCGTATTGGAGGCACGCACCAGGCCCCAGCCATCGGGGAAGTCCACACGCAGGCCGTCGATGATCGACAGGCGGCCGCCCACATACGGGTTGTCCGGCGACTGCGCCGCCGCCACCAGCATCGCCACCAGCGCATGTGGCGTACCGTCGGCCACGGGCACCTTCAGCTCCGGCGTGGCCACCATCTCCGGCAGCTCTGCCAGTACCTCATCCGGGGTCTCCTCGCGCTGGGCCAGGATCTCCAGCAGGCGCGCCGCCGCATACAGGCCATCGTCGAAACCGAACCAGCGCTCCTTGAAGAAGAAGTGGCCGCTCATCTCGCCGGCCAGCTCGGCATCGGTCTCGCGCATCTTCGCCTTCATCAGCGAATGCCCGGTCTTCCACATCAGCGGGCTGCCACCATTGCGCAGCACGTGGTCGGACAGCTTGCCGGTGCACTTCACGTCGTAGATCACCATCGCGCCGGGGTTGCGCATCAGCACATCGGCGGCAAACAGCATCAGCAGGCGGTCGGCATAGATGATCCTGCCTTCGCCGGTGACCACGCCCAGCCGGTCGCCATCGCCATCGAAGGCGACGCCGAGGTCGGCGCCGAAGCGCTTGACCGTCTGCACCAGGTCTTCCAGGTTGGCCGGTTCGCTCGGGTCAGGATGATGGTTGGGGAAGGTACCGTCGACATCGCAGTACAGCGGAATGACTTCAGCACCGATCGCTTCCAGCAGCTGCGGTGCGAGCGCACCGGCGACGCCGTTGCCGGCATCGGCCACGACCTTCAACGGGCGGTCCAGCTGCACGTCGTCGGCGATGCGCTGGATGTAGTCGGCACTGACATCGCGCTGCTGGTAATCGCCCGGCTCGGCGGCCTGTACCAGGCGGCCTTCGATGATGCGCTGGTAGAGATCGGTGATGGCATCGCCGGACAGCGTCTCGCCGCCGATGACCACCTTGAAGCCGTTGTACTCGGGCGGGTTATGACTGCCGGTGACCGCCACGCAGGTGCCGGTGCGCAGATGGAAGGCGGCGTAGTACACGACCGGGGTCGGTGCCAGGCCGATGTCGATCACCGCGCAACCGGCGCGCCTCAGGCCCTCGGCCAACCCTGCGGCCAGTTCCGGGCCGGACAGACGGCCGTCGCGGCCGATCACCACCTCGCGCAGGCCCTGCTCCAGTGCCACGGTACCGATGGCCTGGCCGATCAGCGCCGCCGTCTTCGGCGTCAGTTGGCTGCCCACCACGCCGCGGATGTCGTAGGCGCGGAAGATACCGGCCGCCAGTTCCTCGGCCGGAACCGGCGGCGGGGGCGGCGGTGCACTTTCAGTTGTGCTGGCCTCGACCACCGGCGGCGGCGCCATCTGCAGGCTCTCGCTCAGGGTCGGGCCATGATCCGCTTCCGCCACGGCCGCACGGCGCGGCAGCGGCAGCGTCTTCGGCAGGCGGCCGCGACCCACCACCAGCAGCACGGCGATGAACGCCAGCAGCAGCGCAACGATGGCGCTGGCCAGCGAACCCAGGCCCAGCGGACCGGGTTCGACATTGGGTACCGCGGCCACCAGCCGCAACGGTGTACCCGGAATCGGCCGCGCCAATGCTTCGGCACTTTCGGCCAGGCTGGCATCGCCCTGGGCGACGAGGTCATGCGCGCCTTGGCGCAGGCCAAGGAAACCGGCCGATGGCGCACTCACCTGGTCCAGCGGCGAGGTCAGTCGCAGCAATGGCTGGCGCACGTAGAGCACTGCCGGGCCCAGGCTGCCCAGCGGCACCGGTGCCGCCAGGCCAAGACGATTGCCACCCCCATCGCGGACCACGCGCAGGCTGGGACCGGTCTCGGCCAATGCGGCTTCCAGCAGCGCCAACCGGGCATAGCCGAAGGTCGCCGGGTCGGCGTAGGCGTTGGCCAGATCGGCGGTCAGTACTTCGGCGTGCTCGACGCCGGTCCAGCTCTCGCGGACCGCGAGGGCCGCCGCAGCGGCATCGCCGGCCTGCAGCGCCTGCTGCACGCGCTCGTTCTTCAGCTGCTGCTGCAGCTGCTTCAGCTGGCCGGCAGCGGCCTCCTGCAGGCCTTGCACAGCCTGGTCACGCGCAGCTTCCAGCGCCTGGCCGTTGGCCTCCTGGCGCCATTGCTGCACCGCGCTCCATCCGAACCAGCCAGCCAGCAGGACCAGCAGCACCCCCAGTAGTGGCGCACTGCGTCCCAACGACCGTCCCCGCTGTCCTTCCCCGATGCCGCTCATCGATGTCCCCTGTCAACGCACCCCGGTATGGCCGAATCCACCCGTTCCCCGCACGCTGTCGGTGAAAGTATCCACCACCTGCAGGCTGACGCGGGCAATCGGCACGACCACCAGCTGCGCGATGCGATCGCCCGGCTCGATGGTGAAGGCCTCGCGGCCACGGTTCCAGACGCTGATCAGCAGCGGGCCCTGGTAATCGGCGTCGATCAGGCCGGTGCCGTTGCCGAGCACGATGCCGTGGCGGTGACCCAGCCCGGAACGCGGCAGGATCACCGCGCACAGGTTCGGATCGGCGATATGGATGGCCAGGCCGCTGGGCACCAGCGCGGTGTCGCCCGGCTGCAGGGTCAGCGCGGTATCCAGCGCCGCGCGCAGGTCCATGCCGGCGCTGGCTTCGGTGGCGTAGGCCGGCAGCGGCCAGCTGTCGCCGAAGCGCGGATCGAGCAGCTTGACCTGCAGCGGTTGGGAAGTGAAAGCCTGGGTCATGCCTGGAGTCTCCGCGCGATCAGCGCCAGCAGTTGTTCGGCCAGCTCGCGCTTGGAGGTGGCCGGGAATACCTGTTCACCGTCCTGCCAGAAGGCAGTGGCGGCGTTGTTGTCGCTCTCGAAACCGCCGCCGCTGATGCCGACCTGATTGGCGATCACCAGGTCCAGGCGCTTGTCGACCAGCTTGCCGCGTGCGTACTTCTCCACGTCGTGGGTTTCGGCGGCAAAGCCGACCACCAGCTTCAGCGACTGCGTCTGCGCGGCGACTTCGGCCAGGATATCCGGCGTGCGCACCAGCTCGATCACCAGCGACTGGCTGTCGGCGGTCTTCTTCAGCTTCTGCGCAGCCACTTGGCGCGGTGTGTAGTCGGACACCGCGGCGGCACCGATATAGATGTCGGCCGGCAGCGACTTCAGCACGGCATCACGCATCTGCGCGGCCGAGCGCACGTCCACGCGCTGCACGCCGGGCGGCGTCGGCAGCTGCACCGGGCCGCTGACCAGCACCACCTGGGCGCCCATCGTCGCGGCGGCCGCGGCCAGGGCAAAGCCCATCTTGCCGCTGCTGCGGTTGCCGACGTAGCGCACCGGATCGATGTCTTCATAGGTCGGGCCAGCGCTGATCAGCAGGCGCAGGCCCTGCAGCGCGCGGGTTTCCGGTGCGGCAGCCGCCGCCGTGGTACTGCCATTGGCGGCCAGCGCGGCGACGATGTCGCCGGGCTCGGCCAGACGGCCGGGACCGGATTCGCCCTCGGCCAGCGGACCGTCGACCGGGCCGATCACCTGCGCGCCGCGCTGGCGCAGCAGGGCGATGTTGGCCTGGGTGGCCGGATGCAGCCACATGCGGTGGTTCATCGCCGGGCAGATCGTCAACGGCGCGGTGCTGGCCAGGCACAACGTGCTGACCAGGTCATCGGCATGGCCCTGCGCCAGCCGGGCCAGCAGATCGGCGGTCCCCGGGGCGACCACGATGCGGTCGGCCCAGCGGGCCAGCTCGATGTGGCCCATGGCCTGTTCGGCGGCGCTGTCCCACAGCGTGGTGCGGGTCGGCTGCCCGGACAGGGCCTGGAAACTGAGCGGAGTGACGAACTGCTGGGCACCGGCGGTCATCGCCACCTGCACCTGGGCACCGGCGTCGCGCAGGCGCCGCACCAGTTCCAGCGCCTTGTACGCCGCGATCCCGCCTCCGACACACAACAGCAGTTTCTGACCTTCCAGCGCGCGCGCCGGCGCGGGGGAAGCGTTGGGGGAGTCAGCCACCTGGAATTCCTGTGCAAACGAGGGCGCTAGCTTACCCGATGGCCGGTAATGTCCCGGTACAGGGCGCACATAGCGGGCGGCTATCAGCAGATGGAATCCGCCTGCGTTGACCCGGGATTCACCCGGTAACAGTTTCGGACCTTTCCTATACCCCTACGTCTCTGTGCTTTTGCAGAATCAGGCATTGGCTGCCGCCCGCCGTGGCCTGTTCGACCTTCGAGGAGCCTCGTGCATCCACGCATCATCATCGCCGACGACCATCCCGTGGTCCTGCATGGCATCCGTGTCGTGCTGCAGACCCACCTGATGGACATCGTCGGCAGTGCGCGTGACGGCGCCCAGCTGCTGGAGCTGGTGGACCAGCACGACTGCGATGCGGTGCTGACCGACCTCTCGATGCCGGGTGCCGGCCCGGACGGTCCGGAGCTGATCGACGCGCTGCGCATGCGCCGCCCTGGCCTGCCGGTGGTGGTGCTGACCGGCGCCCGTCATCCCGGCCTGCTGGACGGACTGCTTCGGGAGGGCATCAGTGGCCTGGTCGACAAGTGCGCCGATTTCGCCGAACTGCCCCAGGCGCTGAACGCCGCGATGGCGGGGCAGGTATTCGTCTCCCAGCAGCTGCGCCACCACCTGCAGGCACGCGACCTGCTGTTTCCGCGCGAGCCGGCGCCGCTGTCGGCACGCGAGCAGGAAGTGCTGGAGCTGCTGGCGGCCGGTCTCAACGTGAACCAGGTCGCCGAGCGCTGTGGGCGCAGCCCGAAGACCATCAGCCGGCAGAAGGCCGAAGCCAAGCGCAAGCTGGGCCTGCAGAACAACCAGGAACTGTTCGACTACCTGCAGACCCGGCGCGACTGAGGCATCGACCGACCCGGGCCCGCGGCAAGCCCCGATGGGAGATGCCGCCGAAGCTGGCGATGATGCAGGCATGCCCATCCACGACTGGCCCGAACAGGAACGCCCCCGCGAGAAGCTGATCGCGCGCGGGCCCACGTCACTTTCCGACGCCGAGCTGCTGGCCCTGTTTCTCGGCTCCGGGTTCGGTGGCCGCGATGCCGTGCAGACCGCGCGCGACCTGCTGCAGGCGCATGGCCCGTTACGGGTGCTGCTCGATCGCCCCGCGCGGGAGCTGGCGCGCCTGCCCGGGCTGGGTCCGGCGCGCAGCTGTACCCTGGCTGCCGGGCTGGAACTGGCCCACCGCTACCTGGCCGCCGAGCTGGAACACGGCGAAGCGGTCGGCAACAACCCGGCCGCGGTCGGACGCTATCTGCAGCACCGCCTGCGGGGGCAGGCACGGGAGATCTTCATGGCCCTGTTCCTGGACAATCGCCACCGCCTGATCGCCTGCGAGGAACTGTTCCACGGCACCATCAACGCCGCACCGGTCTACCCCCGCGAAGTGGTGCGGCGCGCCCTGCTGCACAACGCGGCGGCGGTGATCCTCAGCCACAACCACCCTTCCGGCGACCCGGAACCCTCCAGCGCCGATACCCGTATCACCGACGAACTGCAGCAGGCGCTGGCGATGGTGGACGTGCGCCTGCTGGACCACTTCGTGGTGGGCGAGGGCCGTCCCGTTTCATTTGCTGAACGGGGCCTTCTGTCCGCGCCCCAGCCGCGCCTGTTCGGCTGAGCACGGCCCCTTCAGGCGCCATCGGCCGCCCCCACAGGCATGTTCTGGTCAGCGTGGGCGCGGGTATCTGCGCTAAAATGGGCGATTCCGCCGCTCATTCTCACAGCAGGCCTCGTGAAAAATCTCCTCCGCGCCCTGATCAGCCAAGGCATCGAAGCCTTGCGCGCCAATGGCACCCTGCCCGCCGACTCCCTGCCGCCGGACTTCGTGGTCGAGCGCCCGAAGACCCGCGACCACGGCGACTTCGCCACCAACGCCGCGATGCTGCTGGCCAAGGCCGCGCGCAGCAATCCGCGCGCACTGGCACAGGCATTGGTCGAGGCGCTGCCGCGCAGCGAGGACGTCAGCAAGGTCGAGATCGCCGGCCCCGGCTTCATCAACTTCCACCTGGCCCCGGCCGCGTACCAGCGCGAAGCCGCCTCGGTCATCAAGGAAGCCCACGACTACGGCCGCAATCTGTCCGGCAATGGCCGCACGGTGGGCGTGGAGTACGTGTCGGCCAACCCGACCGGCCCGCTGCATGTCGGCCATGGCCGCGCGGCGGCGATCGGCGACTGCGTGGCACGTGTGCTCGACGCCAACGGCTGGAACGCCAAGCGTGAGTTCTACTACAACGACGCCGGCGTGCAGATCGAGAACCTGGCGCTGTCCACCCAGGCGCGGATCAAGGGCATCGCGCCGGACCAGGACGGCTGGCCGGAAGGTGGCTACCGCGGCGAATACATCGCCGACGTCGCCCGCGCCTACATGGCCGGCGCCAGCGTCGACCTGGAAGGCAGCACCGTGGTCGGCGCCAAGGACCCGGACGACATGCAGGCGATCCGCCGGTTTGCGGTGGCCTACCTGCGCAACGAGCAGAACCTGGACCTGGCCGCGTTCGGCGTCGACTTCGACATCTATTTCCTGGAAAGCTCGCTGTACGCCGACGGCAAGGTAGCCGAAGCGGTGGCCAAGCTGCAGGCGTCGGGTCATACCTATGAAGAAGGTGGCGCGCTGTGGCTGCGCAGCACCGACTTCGGTGACGACAAGGACCGCGTGATGCGCAAGTCCGACGGTACCTTCACCTACTTCGTGCCGGACGTGGCCTACCACCTGTCCAAGTGGCAGCGCGGCTACGAGCGCGCGATCACCGAACTGGGTGCCGACCACCACGGCTCGCTGGCGCGCGTGCGCGCCGGCCTGCAGGCGATGGAAGTGGGCATTCCGCAGGGCTGGCCGGAATACGTGCTGCACCAGATGGTCACCGTCATGCGTGGCGGCGAGGAAGTGAAGCTGTCCAAGCGTGCCGGCAGCTACTTCACCCTGCGCGACCTGATCGAGGAAGCCGGCCGCGATGCCACCCGTTGGTTCCTGATCGCGCGCAAGCCCGATTCGCAGCTGACCTTCGACATCGACCTGGCCCGCCAGCAGAGCAACGACAACCCGGTGTTCTACGTGCAGTACGCGCATGCGCGCGTCTGCAGCCTGCTGCGCCAGGCGCAGGAGAAGGGCCTGGTGTACGAACAGGGCAACGGCCTGGCCAACCTCGGCCGCCTGGCCGACGACGCTTCGCTGCTGCTGATGAACGAGATCTCGCGGTACCCGGAAGTGGTGGAGGCGGCCGGCGTGGCGCTGGAACCGCATCTGGTGGCGCAGTACCTGCGTGAATTGGCGCACGCGTTCCACACGTGGTATCACGGGACGCCGGTGCTGGTGGATGACGCCGCCGACCGCAACGCCAAGCTGACCCTGGCCTGCGCCGCGCGCCAGGTGCTGGCCAACGGCCTCGAACTCCTGGGCGTCAGCGCCCCGGAAAAAATGTAAGCATCAGGAGACGCAGTACACATGGCAGCACGACGCGGCAAAAACCAGGCACGACGCAACAGCAGCAGCCAGGGAACACCCGGATGGGTGTGGCTGGTCGCTGGCGTGGCGATTGCAGCCGTGGTGTTCCTGGCGGCGCCGAACCTGTTCAAGGGCGAAGGCGATGGCTTCCTTCGCGCCGGTCCGCAGCCGAACCCAAACGCGCAGCCGGCCCCGGTCGCGGATGCCGACAGCGATGTTGGCGCCCAGCCGGCCGCGCAGCCGGCCACGCCGAAGCCGGCCGAACCGGAGAAGCCGGCCGCCACCCAGTACGACTTCTACACCCTGCTGCCGGGCAAGGAAGTTGAAATGTCCGACGCCGAACTGGCCGCCAGCGCGCGTGCCGAAGACCAGCGCCGGGCCAAGGCCGAAGCGCAGCGCGCGCAGGCGGCTTTGGAAGGCAAGCCGGTTCCGGCCGCCGCCGCTGCACCGGCACCGACAGCAACCGCCAGCGTGGCCAGCACCGCACCGGTAACCGCCACCAGCCGTCCGCTGCCGGCACCGCTGAGCGAACGCCCGGCTGCGGCAACGCCTCCGGCCAGCACGCCGACGGCGTCGACCAGCGCCGCCGCCGCCACTCCGGCAGCGCGCGCGGAAACCCCGCCGACCGCGGCCAGTACCCCGGCCGCTGCTGCGCCGGCCGCCGCCGACAACGCCCGCTACATCCTGCAGGCGGGTGCGTTCGGTGCCTCCGGCGATGCCGAAGCGACCAAGGCCAAGCTGGCGATGATGGGCCTGGCGGCACGCGTGGAATCGGCGCAGATCAACGGCAAGACCGTGTACCGCGTGCGCATGGGGCCGTATGGCAGTGCCGGCGAGTTGTCCGAAGCCAAGCAGAAGCTGGACGGCACCGGCCTGCAGGCGATGGCGATCAAGGCGCAGTAAGCCTGCCGCTGTGAACGAAAAAGCCGAGCATAGGCTCGGCTCTACAGGACCCGCGAAGCAGGTCAGCCTTCGCGGGCGACCTGGAAACCGGCGAAGGACTGGCTGACCGGCATCAGTTCAAGGCGATTGATGTTCAGGTGCGGCGGCAGGCTGGCTACCCAGAAGATCTGTTCGGCGATGTCTTCGGCGGTCATCGGGTTGGCGCCGGTATAGAGCTTGTCCGACGCCGCCTGGTCGCCATGGGTACGCACCACCGTGAACTCGGTTTCGGCCATGCCCGGCTCGATCGTGGTCACGCGCACGCCGGTGCCATGCAGGTCCGAACGCAGGCCCAGCGAGAACTGGCTGACGAAGGCCTTGGTGCCACCGTAGGCGTTGCCGCCCGGATACGGGTAGACGCCGGCCACCGAGGAAATGTTGATGATCGCGCCCTTGCGCTCCACCAGCTGCGGCAGCAGGCGATGGGTCAGGGTCACCAGCGCGGTGATGTTGGTGTCGATCATCGTGATCCAGTCCGACAGCCTGGCGCTCTGTGCCGGCGCGGTGCCC
Source organism: Stenotrophomonas sp. 22692 (assembly GCF_052045015.1). Taxonomy (NCBI): domain Bacteria; kingdom Pseudomonadati; phylum Pseudomonadota; class Gammaproteobacteria; order Lysobacterales; family Lysobacteraceae; genus Stenotrophomonas; species Stenotrophomonas sp. 22692. The sequence continues at coordinate 20,163 of NZ_JBQEMR010000030.1, read as the reverse complement.
TGCGCCAGGCCGGCATTGTTGACCAGCAGATCGATCTCGCCGAAGGCCGGCGGCAGTGCCAGCAACGCGGCTTCCATCGCCACCGGATCGCGGATGTCGAAGGCAGCCGCGTGCACCACGTCCTTGCCGTAGCGCTCGACCAGCGGCTGCAGGCGTTCACCGCGGCGGCCGGTGGCGATCACCTTCCAGCCCGCCTGGGCGAAGCGGTGGACGGCGGCGGCGCCGAAGCCGGACGTGGCGCCGGTAATCAGGACAGTGCGGGTCATCAGGCAACTCCAGGGGGGGAAAACCGGACGCCCATTCTGGCACCGTCGGCCGGCCCCTGCGTTGCCGATGCCGGCTGACCACGCCCGAGGCGTGCGCGGCTCAGCGCACGCGGAATACCCGGGCCTTGGGCAGGTCTTCGTCGACCTGCAAGAACCAGCGCCCGGAAATTCCTGGAACAACGGCGATCTGCGGCGACTGCAGCACCTTGCGCAGCTTCATCTGCCCCTTCATCACCTGCCATTGCTGGCCGTTATCAAGGGTGAACAGCGTGCCGGGCTGCCAGCCTGCGACCTCTCCGACCACGCGTGCATTGACCGGTCCTTCTTCCAGGCCCAAGTGCATTGCTGCCGGTGCCGGCACATTGGCAGGCAGCGGCGCAGCGGCGGGGGCCACCGCTGCCGTCGGCCCGGTGGCCGCGCGCTCGGCCTCGCGCAGTACCCGGTTCAGTGCCTGCAACTGCGCCGGACTGAGCCCGACCTCGGCCAGTTGGGATGCACTGAGGCGCCGCTCGACGGGTACGAAGCGGTCCTGGGCGAAGGCAGCGAAGCTGCTGGCGAGCAGCAGTGCGGAAAACAGATACCGGCGCATGCAAGGGTCCCAGCGAACGAGTGCCCACGATGCTGCAGTTCGATGACAATCCGGTGACACGCCAGGGGCCGCTACAATTGGGCCATGATCAACAACGATGTCCTGCGCAGCGTGCGCTACTCCCTGGACCTGGGCGACCACCACGTGGTGACCCTGTGCCAGATGGCCGACCCGGCCTTCGCCGTGGATCCCGAGCAGGTCAAGGCCTGGCTGCGCCGCGAGGACGAAGCCGGTTTCGAGGCGATGAGCGACAGCGCGCTGGCGCACTTCCTCGATGGCCTGATCGTGCACCTGCGCGGTCGCGACGAGAGCCAGCCGCAGCGTGCGGTGGAAACCCGCATCGACAACAACCTGGTGCTGAAGAAGCTGCGCGTGGCGTTCCAGCTGCGCGACGTCGATCTGATGGAGATCTTCGCCAGCGCCGGTTTCAACGTGTCCAAGTCGGAAGTGGGCGCGCTGTTCCGCCAGCCCGGCCACACCAACTACCGGCGTTGCCTGGACCAGATGCTGCGCAATTTCCTCAAGGGCCTGAGCCTGCGCCTGCGCGGCTGAGCACGGCCTCGACGAACACCCGCGCCGCCGGTGTCGGCAGCCGCTGCCAGACCAGGTGCACGCGGCGGGTCGGGGTCGGCTGCAGCGGAATCCGCACCACGCCTTCAAAGCCTTCGGCAATCAACGTCGGCACGATGCCAACCGCCAGCCCATGGCGGACGAAGCGCTCGATCAGTTCCATCAGATTGACCTCGAAGCGCACCGCATGCGACAGGCCAGCGGCGGCGAAGGCATCGTCGGTCTGCCGCCGCGCACCAGTGCCGCGCGGGAAGTCGACCAGCGCCTCGTCCTGCAATTCGGTCAATGGCAGCCGCTTGCGCCGGGCCAAGCGGTGCGACGGCGCCAGCACCGCCACCAGGTCTTCTTCCTGCAGCATCTGGTGGCAGACCCCGTCCAGGCCGGCCGAGGGTGACAACCCGACCAGCGCCACATCCAGGTCGCGCGACTGCACCTGCGCGATCAGGTCCTCGCTCTTGTCCACCCGCAATTGGAATTCCACCTGCGGGTGCGCCTGCTGAAAAGCTGCCAGCATCGCCACTACATCGATATCGGTCAGCGAGGAGATCTGCCCGATCGCCAGCAGACCACGCACCTCACCACTGACCGCGGCCACGTCGGCGCGCAGGTGACGCAGGCTGACCAGCACCTGGCGTGCGTGCACCAACAGCGCCTCACCCGCTGCCGTCGCCCGCACCTGGCGCGGCAGGCGTTCAAACAGCGGCGTGCCCAGTTCCTGCTCCAGTGCGGCGATCTGGTGGCTGAGTGCGGACTGCACCACATGGCAGCGTTCGGCGGCGCGGGTGAAGTTGCCTTCCTCGGCCAGGGCGACGGCAAACTCGAGCTGCTTGAGGTTCACCCTGCTATCTCGTTTCCAGATGACAGGGATGATGATGATTCATTTCCATCATCGCTGCAGCAGGCGGACACTGTGCACCCCGCTTCTCTGGAACACCGCGTGAGTCCGTCCCTCCCCCCTCTGCACCGATGGCAGGTGCTGCTGATGTCGGTGGCCACCGGCGTGGCCGTGGCCAGCAACTACTATGCGCAGCCGCTGCTGCACACCATTGCCGATGCCTTCGGTGTGCCGTTCGGCCAGGTTGGCATGGTGGTTACTGCCGCACAGCTGAGCTATGCCGCCGGACTGATCCTGCTGGTGCCGCTGGGAGACCTGTTCGAACGCCGCCGCCTGATCGTGGTGATGAGCCTGCTGTCGGCGGGCGGGTTGGTGATCAGTGCCTGTGCGCCGTCGCTGACCTGGCTGCTGGTGGGCACCGCGATCACCGGCCTGTTCTCGGTGGTGGCCCAGGTGCTGGTGCCGTTCGCCGCTACGCTGGCCGCGCCGGAACATCGCGGTCGCGTGGTCGGCACGTTGATGAGCGGCCTGCTGCTGGGCATCCTGCTGGCACGCACCGTGGCGGGACTGCTGTCAAGCCTTGGCGACTGGCGGCTGGTGTACGCGATCGCCGCCGGCACCCTGGTGCTGACCGCACTGGCACTGCAGCGCGGCCTGCCGCGCTTCCACCACAGCGCCGGCCTTGGCTACTTCGCGTTGCTGCGCTCGATCGGCGTGCTGTTCGTACAGGAACCGGTGCTGCGCCAGCGCACGCTGCTGGGCGCCTGCAGCTTCGCCATGTTCGCGATCTTCTGGACGCCACTGGCGTTCCTGCTGGCACAACCGCCCTACGCCTACAGCGACGCCACCATCGGCCTGTTCGGACTGGTCGGCGCCGCCGGCACGCTGGCGGCTGGCCTGGCCGGCCGCATGTCCGACCGCGGGCAGACCGGCCGCGCCACCGCCATCGCACTGGTGCTGTTGCTGCTCTCGTGGCTGCCGCTGGGGCTGTCGGCACACTCGCTGCTGGCGCTGCTGATCGGCGTGGTGGTGCTGGACCTGGCCGCGCAGCTGCTGCACGTCAGTAACCAGAACCTGATCTATGCACTGCAACCGGCAGCGCGCAACCGCCTCAATGCAGGCTACATGACCGGCTACTTCATCGGCGGTTCGCTGGGTTCGCTGTTGTCGGCGCAGGTCTACCAGCGCTTCGGCTGGACCGGCGTCTGCGTGGCCGGTGCCACGGTGGCCGTGCTGGCCCTGCTGCTGTGGCTGCCCGGCGCGCTGCGTGCGCGCCAGGCGGTGTCGTCGAACTAGAAGCTGCCCTGCAGCGCCAGCTCCCAACGCCCCCCGGCATTGCCCGGGAACAGGCGCTTGGCCGCGCTGTCAGTGTCATGCACGGTGGCACGCAGCTCCCATGCCTGGGTCAGCGAGGCGATGGCACTGAGCTGGCCATGCAGGTAATCCGGACCCTGCGCGGTGGCCAGCCAATACTGGCCCACCGCCGCCTCCAGGCGGAACCGCTCGTGCAGCGGTACCCGCACGCCCAACTGGGCATAGGTGCCGCGATGGCCGCCGGCCAATGCATCGCTGGAATGGGCGACCTGCAACCAGGCGCGCTGCTTCCAGGTCACGGTGGTATTGAGTTCGGTCCAGTCCAGCGCGCGGCCGGTGCCCGGGTACATGTAGCGGGTCAGGTTGGCATCCAGTGTCCAGTCCGGGGCCAGCGCACCGGACCAGCCCGCCACCAGGTCGAACTCGCTGCGCGCGCCGTTGTCCGGCTTGAACGAAACGTTGGAGCCCCACACGCTGGCGTACCAACCCGATGGGATCGAAACCTTCGCGCCCGCCTGCACCGCCGGGTCGCCGTCGCTCTGCGAGCTGCCACGCCACACGTAGTCACTGGTCAACGCCGCACTGCCACTGACCTGTACCTGTGCCTGCGCGCTGCCGATTCCGAGCAGCCCTGCCAGGGCGGCCACCACCGCCGCCATCATCCCCTTGCTGTTCACTGCACTGTGTTCCTCGTCGAAGGCGGTCACGCCGCCGGGAACGCAGTGTCGAGGCGGTGGCCGTAACGGATCGAGGGTGCTGCCGGGCCCGTGGCGCAAATTCGGCGTAAATCCCGCGGATCGGGGCCACATGCCAGCAGCGCGGTATCATGGCGCCCTGTTTCCAGGAACCAACCGCGTGGACGCCATCCTGACCCCGGTATCGATCGGCGAGCTGATCGACAAGATCACCATTCTCCAGATCAAGGCCGAGCGCATCGACGATGCGGCCAAGCTGGCCAACGTGCGCACCGAACTGGACGGCCTGCTGCCCTTGTTGCAGCAGCAGCTGCAGGCACAGCCGGCCCTGGCCGCGCTGCAGCAGCAGCTGAAGGCGATCAACGAGCGCATGTGGGACATCCAGGACCAGCTGCGCGACAAGGAAGCGGCCCAGGTATTCGACGATGCCTTCATCCAGCTGGCACGCGGTGTCTATGGCACCAATGGTGAGCGCGTGCAGGTGAAGAACGAGATCAACCGCGTGGCCGGTTCGGCGCTGGTGGAAGAGAAACAGTACCAGGGCGAGTAAGTCCGCTCATCCGCATTCGAGCAGGTGCCGGATGCGGAACAGCTCACCATCGCTGTGGATGCCCAGCTTCTCGTAGGCGGTCCGCTTCTGCGTGCTGACCGTACTGGCCGTGCGCCCGAAGCGCCGCGCCACCTCCCCGGTGGTGCAGCCCTGCAGGACCAGCCGGAGCACCTCGCGCTCGCGTCGGCTCAAGGGCGTGAGCACCGGCGCCGGTGTGCGCCGCATGCGCGATCGGCTCAACTGCGTGCGCAACTCCGGGGGCACGAAGCGGCCGCCACGCGCCAGTACGTCAACTGCGCGCCGCAACATCTCCGGCGTGGTTCCCTTGGACAGAAAGCCGCGCGCGCCGGCCTGCATCGCCATGGTCACCGTGCTGGCATTGCAGTGCGCAGACAGCACCAGCACCGGCAGCAGCGGCCAGCGCCGCGACAACAGCCGCAACAGGGCCAGGCCCTGTTCGGGTCCGCACGGCGCCAGCAGGTCGATCAGCAACAGGTCGATGCCATCCGGCTGGCGCTGCAGCAGATCGAGCAGATCACCTTCGCGGGTGAAGCTGCCACAGACCTGCACGCCACCGTGCTGGCAAAGCACCACCTCCACCCCCAGGCGCAGCACGGGATGCGGCGCCAGCATTGCCAGGCGGCGGGGCCGATCGAGGGGCCGATCGAGGGGCAGAGCGGGAACGGCAGGCGGCATCACATGGATCCGACGGTACGAAGTGCCCACCGTAGGCCCGCGCCGGGAGCAGCGGAATCCAATTTATTGCAACGCAGCAGCGGCCCCGGAACATGCTCAGCTGCGGTTTCGGGTCGTCACAACGCAACAGGCCCGGCATGAGCCGGGCCTGTCGAGGCATCTTCAGCGCGCAGGCGCGCCGAGGAAGCTATTACCAGCTGAAACGCGGGCCGACGGTGTATTCCTTGTCGCCGTCGCGGTTCATCTTCAGCTCGCCATTGATGCCCCAGTTCTGGTTCAGCTTGACCTGGCCACCCAGGCGACCGTACCACTGGCCTTCCGGATTGATGCCGTGCTTCTTCGAGAAATCTTCGTAGCCGACCATGCCGTAGACTTCGGCGTGGGCACCGAAGGCGGTGCGGATACCCGCTTCAGCGCTGTAGCCGTTGAAGTCCAGGCCGTGCTTCTGGTCGCGCTTCTGGTAAGCAACGCGGGCAACGAAGTCGGTGGTCGGGGCGATTTCAACGTTGTAGCCGGCGCCGATCTTCCACTGGTCCAGCTTGATGTTGGTGTGGTCGATTTCCTGGCGGCTGTACTCACCGAAAGCGTGGAAGTTCGGCAGGAAGCCGTACGAACCCTTCACGCCCCAGCCGTCGGCCTTGAACGCGTCGATATCGGTCTTGGCGTAGTCGGCTTCGGCGTAGTTGTACGACAGGTTCTCAGCAGCCGAGGCGGTGAACGGCAGGGCAGCGGCCAGGGCCAGAGCAATCAGCGAATTCTTCATGGGGGTACACCTTTTACTTTCTTATGGTGTGCAGCAGCGCCAGGGCGCCATCGCATCGGGAATGTAAATTCTCCGTTATTCGCCACAACGCTCCCTGAAAACAGCGTTCTTCGCATTGCTGAATTTTTTGGCTTGATTCAGGCTGTCTCTGGCATACGCGCGCGGCGCGCGTGCATTTGTGGTTCGTCACCGACTGCAACAGGAGGTTGCCTTGCACGTTTCCGATCCGCTGCTGATGCCTGTTCGCGCCGCCCTCCTGGCCTGCGCTTCCCTGTTTCCGATCCATGCTGCGCACGCGCTGCAGGCGGCTGACTACCAGCGCGCCGAACGCGTGCATGACAGTCATCTGCGCGGTGCGCTGCGCAATGCATCGGTCCTGCCCCAGTGGCTGGCCGATGGGCGCTTCTGGTACGAACGCGAAGACACACAGGGCCGGCGCCAGGCGATACTGGTCGATCCAATCCAGGCTACGCGCCAGATCCTGTTCGAACCCCATGCGCTGGACGCCGCAGTTGCACCTCTGGGTGCCAGCGGGCCACGCCTGCGCTTGAACAACGTGCAGGTACTGGATGATGGCCTGCGCCTGCAGTTCAACGGCGAGGCGGAGATCAACTGCCAATGGCCACGCCTGCAGTGCACGGCCGCACAACAGGCGTTGCCGCCGGCTGATGCACTGCCGTCGCCCGGCGGTGATGCCTGGCTGCAGATACGCGACCACAACCTGTGGCTGCAGCGCTCTGGAGCGGCGCCGCAGCGACTGACCCAGGGCGGTGAAGCTGGGCATGGCTATGGCGTACTGCCGGACTTCACCCTGCGCGGCATTCCACGCCGTCAGGGCCGGATGCCGGCACGACCGTTTGCGGTGAGCTGGTCACCCGATGGCCGTTACGCAGCCGGCATCCGCTACGACGAGCGCGCGCTGCAGGACTATCCCTATCTGGAAAGCAGCCCGACCCACAGCGCGCGGCCGCGCGTGCATACCGTGAAGCTGGGGGTACTGGGCGATGCACAGCAGGTATGCGACAGCCTGTATGTGATCGATATCCCCAGCGGCAGGCAGCATGACATCGCGCTGCCCGAGGGCTGGAACACGCTCAGTGAGGCCGGCATCCTGGGTTGGGACGGCGATCGGTTGTATGCCGTGATCGCGCACTTCGGCACGCCGCGCAGGCTGCGCCTGGTGGAGATCGATGCCAACAGCGGTGCATTGCGCACGGTTGTGGAAGAAGCCAGCGACACTCGCCTCCAGCTCAACGTGTATTCCTACAACCGGCCAGCGGTGGCCATCCTGCCCGGGCAGGACACCGCCGTGTGGTTCTCGCAGCGCGATGGCTGGGGCCATCTGTACCGGGTGCGCCTGTCCGATGGCAAGGTGCTGCGCCAGCTCACCCGCGGCAAATGGGTGGTGCGTGACCTGCTGGGTGTGGACGCTGCGGGTGGCTGGGCGTACTTCAGCGCCGGTGGCGTCGACGGTGGCGACCCCTACGTGCGCGGCCTGTACCGGGTATCGCTGCAGGGCGGTCCGATCCAGCGCCTGGCCGCCGATGGCAACGACCACATGGCCGATGCCGGTACCGGCGCGCTGTTCGGGGGGCGCGCTCCCCAGGCGCTGTCGCCTGGCGGTGGGTATCTGGTGGATACCGTTTCCCGTCTCGACCAGCCACCACGCACCGTGCTGCGGGCCAGCGATGACGGACGTGAAGTGATGGTGCTGGAAACAGCCGATGACAGCGCGATCATTGCTGCCGGCTGGCGCGCACCACGGCGCGAACGGCTGCTGGCCGCCGATGGACGCACGCCGATCTTCGCCACCGTCTACCTGCCCCGCGACTATCGCGATGATGGCAGCTTCCCGGTGATCGACGCGATGTACGGTGGTTCCTTCATCAGCAATGCGCCGGTGACCTACGCCGAGGCGGTGTCTGCCCTGAATCCGGTATCCCGCGCCAGCCTGGCCGAACTCGGCTTCATGGTGGTCAGCATCGATGCGCGCGGCACCGGTGGCCGCGACAAGGCGTTCCATGACAGCAGCTTCCTGGGCGCCGCCGATGTACAGCTGGATGACCATGTGGCTGCGCTGCGCCAGCTGGGCGAACGCTACCCGGGCATCGACCTGGAGCGGGTCGGCATCTACGGGCATTCGTTCGGCGGCTATAGTGCAGCGCGCGCCCTGCTGCGCTATCCCACGTTCTACAAGGTGGGCGTGGCCTCGGCTGGCAGCCACAATTTCCAGGGTATGTACGGCGGCGCCCTGCACGGCATGGACCGGCTGTTCGGTGGGGTGCTGCCGGCCACGCCCACTGCCGAAGGCGTGCCGGCGCCCTTTGCCGGGCTCGACAATGCGGCACTGGCCGGCAACCTGCGCGGGCATCTGCTGCTGGTCTATGGCGAACTGGACGAGAACGCGCCACCGGCGCTGACCCTGCAGCTGGCCGCCGCCCTGAACAAGGCCCAGCGCAGCTACGACCTGCTGTACCTGGCCCGGCAGGACCACGAACTGTTCCGCAACGACGCCACCTACACGCACCGCATGTGGGACTACTTCGTGCGCCACCTGGCCGGCCAGCAGCCACCGGATACGGTGCTGGCGCCGCTGCCCGGTGGCCCGGGCTGAACAGGCGCACACAGGGTGTCGATCCACGACGCCCTGGTTCGTCGGGTACTTGAAGGCCGTGCATGCGGCACGGTCCATCCGGAGGCAGGCAATGAGCTACATCGATGGTTTCGTCCTGGCGGTGCCCACCGCCAACAAGGAGAAGTTCCTCGCCCACGCACGCACAGGAGATCCCGTTTTCATCGAATACGGCGCGCTGCGCGTGGTCGAGTGCTGGGGCGATGACGTGCCGCACGGCAAGACCACCGACTTCTTCGGCGCAGTGAAAGCCACGCCGGACGAGACGGTGGTGTTTTCCTGGATCGAATGGCCGGACAAGCCGACCCGCGACGCCGGCATGAAGAAGATGATGGAAGACCCGCGGTTTGATCCTGCGAAGAATCCGATGCCGTTCGACGGCGCGCGGATGATCTACGGCGGCTTCGTGCCGCTCTACGAGCTGACGCGCTGAACCGGGCGGACGTGCTCAGCGCGCGTCCGTTTCATCGCTGGCAGACGCATGGCCGGCGCCCAGAGCGGCGCCGGCGCCGAGGCCGACACCCCCCATGCCAGCGCCCATTCCGCCACCGCCACCTCCTCCACCCGCACGACCGCCCTTGGCATCGCCCTCGTTGCGGCCCTTGCCGCCGCCACTGGCGCCACCCGGCCGGGTCGGCCCCTGCGGCGGTATCTGCAGGTCGGCCGGAATCGGCGCCAGATCCAGCGCTTCGCGCACGAAGTCGCGCAGCGAGACCACCAGTTCGTGGGTATGTACCGGCCGCCCCTGTGCCAGTTCATTGGCGGCACGCGCGGCCAGCCGCACCTGTTCGTCGGTGCCCAGCAGCAGGATGTCCGACAACGCCGCTTCAACGGCATCACGGATGCGGCGCGCGCGATCCGAACGGGGCTCGGCGATGCCCTCGGCATCCTCGCGCTGGCGCAGGTCACGGCGATGGCTGGGATCCACACCCAGTTCGCCGGTGAACGAACCGCCCAGGGTCTTGTAGGCCGCCATCAGCGTGCGCAGCCGTTCGTTGATCTGCCGGTTCTCGCGCTCGCGGCGCTGTTGCAGGGTCTGCATCACCAGCAGGCGGATGCCCACGCCGAGCAGGGTGATCAGGACCAGGCCGGCCAAGGTGGACAGCACGCCCTGCCAGGAACTGAAGTCGATACCACGCATGCCCGGGGCTCCGGCGGGAACAACCTGCATCTTGCCCCAGACCGCGTCCCAGAAACGCGAAAGGCCCCACCACCCGGGGGGTGGCAGGGCCTTCGGTCACGGCGCGATTACTTGCGCTTGGCGACCTTGCGCACGGCCTTCTTGGCCGGAGCCTTCTTGGCGGCGACCTTCTTCAGCGGCGCAGCCTTCTTGGCGACCGTCTTGCGGGTGGCGGCAACCTTCTTGCCAACTGCCTTCTTGGCAACGGCGGTCTTCTTGCCGACAACCTTCTTGGCAGCGGCGGTCTTCTTGCCGACGGCCTTCTTGGCGACAGCAGCCTTCTTGCCCACAACCTTCTTGGCGGCAGCGGTCTTCCTGGTGGCGACCTTCTTGGTGGCGGCAACCTTCTTGCCGACAACCTTCTTCGCAGCCACGGCCTTCTTGCCAGCGACCTTCTTGGCGGCGACGGTCTTCTTGGCCACGGCCTTCTTGGCGGTAGCGACCTTCTTGCCGACAACCTTCTTGGCGGCCGCGGTCTTCTTGGCAACGGTCTTCTTCGCGACGGCAGCCTTCTTGGTGGCGGCCTTCTTCACGGTAGCGACCTTCTTGCCGGCAGCCTTGGTGGCGGCCTTGGTGGTCTTCTTGGCAGCGGCGGCCTTCTTGGTCACAGCCTTGCCTGCAGCTGCCTTCTTCTTGGCCACTTCCTTCTTCAGGGCAGCGGCTTCGGCCTTGGCGTTCTTCTTGGCGGCTTCCAGCTTCTTCTTGGCGTTGGCAACAGTCTTGCCGACCGACTTGGCAGCCTTCTCGGCCTTCTTGGCAACGGTCTTCTCGACCTTGGCCACGGCCTTCTTGGCCTTGGCAACGCGGGTACCGGCAGCCTTGGTGGCGCGCTTGACGGTCTTCTTGACCGACTTCACTGCGTCTTCGGCAGCGTGGGCGATGGTCTCGCCAACGTTGGTGGCGGTTTCTTTGACGTTCTCGACGGCGTCGGTCACGACCGACACACCATTACCGTTGCTCATGTTGCCCTCCTGGGGGCCTTAAGTATCAAAACGGGGCGATGCTATACCGACATTGACGATCGTGGAACGGGGCGCGCGCGAGCAATCGCATCTGATGCGACGGCAATGGTGTAGCCGGGCGCCCTCGCGAGCACAGTGGGTTGACAGGAAACCCCTTTTTTTCAGTGCTGCGCCGCACGATCCGGGTAGCGGCAGGTGCTGCCTGCGTGCACCAGTCCGAATACAGCGAAAGGCGTGCGATATGGCGCATCGCGGCACCAGGATGCGCAGAACTGCGCAAGTATCGGCCTGTATCCACATGCGCTTCGGCAGACGTCGGCACGTTGAGAAGCACGCCCTATTCTGTCGGTACCGCCCCACAGATGGCGATGCCGACCCACGTTCCGGGCGCCGGTTTTCATGGCGCATTTATCCAGATCGCGACACACTCATTCAGCTTGTTTTACCGTAGGGCCGAACCGCCCCCACCCACGCCAGCGAACCGACTCCCATGCGACCGCTTCCCACCCTGCTCACGCTCGCAATCGCCGCCGCCTTCGGTGGCTTCGTTGCCACCGGCATCAATGCCCACCTGGACAACCGTGCCGATGCCGCGCCGCTGCCAGCGGTGCTGCCGACCACGGCGGCATTGCCCGCCTCGGTAGCCGGACAGGCGGTGCCGTCGCTGGCACCGATGCTGGAGAAGGCGATGCCGGCAGTGGTCAGCGTCAACACCAAGCAGGTGGTGCGCGTGCGCAACCCCTTCTTCAACGACCCGTTCTTCCGCCGCCTGTTCCCGGACATCCCGCAGGAACGCATCAACGAATCGCTGGGCTCGGGCGTGATCATCGACGCCAAGGAAGGCCTGGTGCTGACCAATCACCATGTCATCGACAACGCCGATGACGTACAGGTGACACTGGCCGACGGGCGCACGGTCAAGGCCGAATTCCTCGGTTCGGACCGCGATACCGACATCGCGCTGATCCGCATTCCGGCGCAGAACCTGACCGACATCAAGCTCGGCAACAGCGACCAGCTGCGCGTGGGCGACTTCGTGGTGGCCATCGGCAATCCGTTCGGCTTCAGCCAGACGGTCACCTCGGGCATCGTCTCGGCGGTGGGCCGCAGCGGTATCCGCGGGCTGGGCTACCAGAACTTCATCCAGACCGATGCGTCGATCAACCCGGGCAACTCGGGTGGCGCACTGGTCGATCTGCAGGGCCAGTTGATCGGCATCAATACCGCCAGCTTCAACCCGCAGGGCAGCATGGCCGGCAACATCGGCCTGGGCCTGGCGATTCCCTCCAACCTGGCACGCAGCGTGGTCGACCAGCTGGTCAAGCACGGCGTGGTGGTGCGCGGCACGCTGGGCGTGGAAAGCCAGAACCTGACCGCGCAGATCGCGCAGGGCCTGGGCCTGGGCGAAACCCGTGGCGCACTGATCACGCGCGTGCTGGCCGGTTCGGCCGCCGCCGCAGCCGGGCTGAAGCCGGGCGACGTGGTGGTCTCGGCCAACGGCCAACGCGTGGACAGCGCCGAAGCCCTGCACAACGTGGAAGGCCTGGCCGCGGTCGGCAGCGCATTGACGCTGGACGTGCGCCGCGAGGGCAAGCCGCTGCAGATCAAGGCAACGTTGAAGGAACAGGCGCGCGCGGTCACCGGCGAGAGCCTGGACCCGCGCCTGACCGGGGCCACCTTCGTCGACCTGCCCGAGTCATTGCGCCAGTCCGGTGTCGGCGGCGTGCTGGTCAGCGAGGTCAAGCGCGGCAGCCGCGCAGCCAGCAACGGCCTGCAGCAGGGCGACATCATCACCGATGCCACGGTGGGCGAATTCGCCGACCTGGCCAGCTGGCGCGCCAACTTCCAGCAGCGCCCGCCGACCCTGGTGATACGCGTGCTGCGCAACAATGGCCAGCAGCAGGGCCAGCTCGTGATGCGCTGATCGCCCTGCCGTAACACCCCCTATACCCCGGCAATGCTATTGCTGTCAGTCCAGGTCGGCACCGCCGACACCCGTTCCCCCATCGCAACAGGAGTGATTCGATGAGCCCCACCAATACCGAGAACCTGAAGGAACACCTGGGTGAAGCCGGTTCCCACCTGAAGCAGGCCGCGTCGGCCGCCGGCGGTGCAATCAAGGGTGCAACCGGCGCAGCGACCGACGAGCTTCGCATCGGCAAGGCCAACGTCAAGGCTGAACTGTCCGACAGCGCACTGTCTGGCCTGGCCGCCGCCGAGTTCGGTGGTGCCGCCGCCAAGGAGCAGGTGGATGCGCTGATGGACAAGGGCAAGGACCTGATCGACAGCGCCGCGGAGCTGATCCGTGAACGTCCGCTGGCCTCGTTCGGTGTTGCCTTCGCTGCCGGCTGGATCATCGCCAAGCTGGCCCGCGGCAGCAGCGACAAGTAAGCCGCGGCGTGAGCGAAGACAACGCGCAAGCCCCTGATCCAGCGGCCACCCCGCCGCTGGATGAGAGCATCCGCCAGGTCGGTGCGGCCGGTCGTGCCGCTGCCGATTCGGCCAAGCACACGCTGCGCTCGCTGCGCCGGTTGGCCTCGGCCGACTTCGCGATGGCACGCAGTGCGTTCGGTCGTGCACTGGCCTGGGCCGGCGTGGCGATCGTGTTCGGTGCCTCGGCCTGGCTGCTGATGGCCGCCACCCTCATCGCCCTGCTGCAGAGCTGGGGCCTGAGCTGGCTGCAGGCCCTGCTGATCACCTCGCTGCTGAGCCTGGCCGTCACCGGTTATGCGATCTGGCGGGTGTCCTACTTCTTCCACCACACCGGCATGCACGCTACCCGGCGCCAGCTGTCACGTCTGGGCCTGTTCGACGAACCCAGCGAAGACGATCCCGATGCCGAGGTGCAGCTGCCCGAGGGCAAGCCATGAAGTTCGGCGCGCTGCAACGGCGGGTGAAACGCTGCGAACAGGTGGTGACCGTGCGTCTGGGCGAGACCCAGGACCACTGGTCCACGCTCAGCGACGTCTGGCGAAAAGGCTGGTCGCCGCTGCGCATCGTGGTGGTCGGCCTGGCCGGTGGCTTCATCGCCGGCAAGCTGGAAGTGCCGGGCAAGGTCAACGGTGCCCGCTGGCTGCAGATGGTGGGCTCGGTCTCGAACCTGTTCGCCAGTGCACAGGCGGCGTTCGCCACGGCGATGGCGGCGCAGGCCGCAGCCACCGCTGACGACGCGGCCGAAGAAGCCGACGAGGCCAGCGAACAGGCACAGGCGGCGGCCTCCGCTGCCGAAGCACGGCCGGCACCGGCACCACGCTCCGTGCCGGAGCCAGGACCGGAACCGGACCTGCGCGGACCGCGTCCGGCCGAAGCGGCCACCGAGCTGTCCGAACGTTGAACCATGGAATCCGCCGCGCCGATCGCGGCCGGCGGATAATGCGCTCCCCTTCCCGGTTGGTGCGTCGATGAGCGAGTCCCTCCTGTCCCCGTCACCGGCCGGCCCCGAACAGCCCGACGTTCCGCTGCCGCCCGCATCGCGCCCGCGCGGACCGATGTCGCTGGTGGTGCTGGCCACCCTGGCGGTGGGCTACACCCTGTGGGCGGCACAGGACATCATCCTGCCGGTGCTGCTGGCGATGTTCTTCGCGCTGGTCGGCAATCCGATCCTGCGCCTGCTGCAGAAGCTGTGGATTCCACGCGCACTCGGCGCACTGCTGATCCTCGGCGCCGGCCTGGGCGTGACCGGTTCGCTGGCGGTGCAGCTGATCGGCCCGGCCATGGAATGGGCGCAGGAAGCACCGCAGCAGCTGCGCAAGGTCGCCCGCCAGGTGCAGGACCTGACCAAACCGGTGCAGCAGGCCAACCAGGCGGCGGAAAACTTCGCCCGCGTGGCCGGTGGTGACAGCAACCACAAGGTGCAGGTGATCCGCACCCAGATGGACGACCCCTATCGCATGCTGACCCGCGCGCCGCGGCTGGCCGCCTCGGTGCTGGCGGTGGTGCTGCTCACGCTGTTCTTCATGATCTATGGGCAGAGCCTGCAGCGCGCGGCCATCGCCCTGTTCCCGAACCGCCAGCAGCAGCGATTCACCAGTGACATCCTGCGCTCGATCGAGCGCGAGGTTTCGCGCTATGTGCTGACCATCAGCGTGATCAACACGCTGGTGGGCCTGGTGTTCGCTGGCGTGCTGATGCTGCTCGGCATCGGCCTGCAGGAGGCGTTGCTGTGGGGCACGGTGGCCGCACTGCTGAATTTCGCCCCCTACGTGGGCCCGCTGATCGGCGTGGCGCTGATGCTGCTGATGGGCTTCGTCGAGTTCCGCGACCCACTGCAGGCCCTGCTGCCGGCCGCCGGCTACCTGGGCCTGCACACCCTGGAAGGGCAGATGGTGACCCCGATCGTGCTGGGCCGTCGCATGAAGCTGTCGCCACTGGTACTGATCCTGGCGCTGATGGTGTTCGGCTGGGCCTGGGGCATGATCGGGCTGCTGCTGGCGGTGCCGTTGCTGGTCTGCATCAAGCTGGTGCTGGCACGCCTGGACGGCATGCAGGGCTGGGCACGGCTGCTGGAATAACGGCATCAGTAAATGAAGGACGCCGATGGCGGAACCCGAAACAGGAATGAAGTGGCAGACTATGGCCCCCTTTTCGGATGGATCCGTTCGGATGATCTCTTTCGCCACCCGTTGCGTTGCCCTGGCCTGCCTTGCCGCTCCCGCGCTCGCCGCTGCACCCCCGACTGCCGACCAGGCACGCACCCAGCTTGCCGACGCGGTGACCTGCAAGCGGCACCTCACGCCCAAGCAGTTCGACGCCATGGCCCGGCTGCTGGCACCGGCCCCGGCGCGGGCGCAGAACGGCGAATCCAGCGGCGAGTTCCGGTTGACCACGCCGCTGATGGTGCTGGGCCAGCCCGTGAACCGTCTGCAGTCGTATGACGGCGACAGCGGCGAGGACGGCATCGACAGTTTCACTGCGTACTTCAGCTCAGCGAGCGTCGAACAGATCGCGGCACTGGCGAAGATGTCCGACCCGGTGGCGGGCACCTATACGAAGGAAGTGGGCCGGCACAACCTGGACGTGCAGCAGTTCGACGGCCAGACCACCATTGCCTGCTCGTACAACCTGCGCTGACCCCGTCCTGCCCCAGCGCCCCCCGCCCGCCGCGCCGCATGAAAGCCCGCGCGGGCAGGGGTAGAATGGCGGGGTGAATTTCCCCGTCCAAGCCATCACCCTCGACCTTGACGACACGCTGTGGCCGTTCGCTCCGATCGGCGCCCGCATCGACCTGGTCCTGCACGAGTGGATGCGTGAAAACAGCCCCGCCACGGCCGAGATGTATCCGGTGGCGGCAATGCGCGAACTGCGCGAGCGCCTGTACCACGCCCATCCGCACCTCCATCACGACCTGAGCGCACTGCGCCGGCTGACCCTGCACGAAGCGCTGCACACCAGTGGCGCCAGCCTGGATCTGCTGGAGCCGGCGTATGAAGTGTTCTTCGCCGCGCGCAACCAGGTCGAGTGCTACCCCGATGCGATCGACGCGCTGGCGCGGATTGCCGCGCGGGTACCGGTCGCAGCGCTGAGCAACGGCAATGCCGATCTGGAGCGGATCGGCCTGGCCCATCATTTCGCCTTCCAGCTGGGCGCGCGCGAGCACGGCGCGGCCAAGCCGGAGGCGAGCATCTTCCACGCCGCCTGCACCCGACTGGGTGTGGCACCGGCACAGGTACTGCACGTCGGCGACCACGCCGACATGGACGTGGCCGGGGCGATCGCCGCCGGCCTGCGCGGCTGCTGGATCAACCGCGACGCAGCCACCTGGACCCATCCGCAGCTGCAGCCGGACCTGCAGTTCGACACCCTTACCGGCCTGGCCGACTGGTTGGACGCCAACCTCGACGCTGCCGCATCCCGGAGTACCTGACGCATGAGCGAGATCACTGGTTTCACTGCCGACACCGCCGCAGCACTGCCGCTGTACGTGCTGGACCGCGAGCAGTTCGCGGCCTGGAAGGACGGCCAGTCGGCTGCCACCCAGGCATGGCTGGCGTCGCAGGGCTTCACCGCCGGTGCCTTCACCACGGCGTTGCTGCCCGGCGCCGATGGCCTGGCCGGAGCGGTGATCGGTGTCGGTGATCGTGCCGATGCCTACAGCTATTCGCATGCCCCGCATGCCCTGCCGGAAGGCAGCGTGTGGCAGCTGGCCAGCGAACTGCCGGCCGCCGAACTGGCGCTGCTGCAGCTGGGCTGGGGCCTGGGCAGCTACCGCTTCGACCGCTATCGCAAGCGCCACCGTGCGCCGGCGCGCCTGGTGGCCGAGCCGACCGGCGAAGTGGCTGACCTGATCGCCGCCAGCCTGCGCGTGCGTGACTGGGTCAACACCCCGACCGAAGACATGGGTCCGCAGCAGCTGGAAGACGCCGCGCGCGCGCTGGCCGACGCGCACGGCGCGCAGGTCGAGGCGATTACCGGCGACGAACTGCTGAAGCAGAACTTCCCGGCCATCCACGCGGTGGGCCGCGCCTCGCACCGCTCACCGCGCCTGGTCGTGCTGCGCTGGGGCAAGGACACCGATCCGGCACTGGTGCTGGTCGGCAAGGGCGTGTGCTTCGATACCGGCGGCCTGGACATCAAGCCGGCCGACGGCATGCGCAACATGAAGAAGGACATGGGCGGCGCCGCGCACGCACTGGCCCTGGCCGGCCTGGTGATGGCACGCGGGCTGCCGGTACGCCTGACCCTGCTGGTGCCGGCGGTGGAAAACGCGATCGGCCCGGATGCATTCCGCCCGGGCGAAGTGATCGCCACCCGCAAGGGCCTGAGCGTGGAGATCGACAACACCGACGCCGAAGGCCGCGTGATCCTGTGCGATGCACTGACCTTCGCCAGCGAACAGAAACCCGACCTGGTGCTGGACTTTGCCACCCTCACCGGCGCCGCGCGCATCGCGCTGGGCCCGGATCTGCCGGCGCTCTTCAGCAATGACGACAACGTGGCGCAGCAGTGGCTGCAGGCCGGTGATGCGACCCGCGACCCGGTCTGGCGCATGCCGCTGTGGCGCCCCTACCTGCGTTACCTGACCAGCGGCATCGCCGATCTGGCCAACGCCGGCTCGCGCATGGCCGGCTCGGTCACCGCCGCGCTGTACCTGGAGCGCTTCCTGGAAGACGGCCAGCGCTGGGCGCATCTGGATGTGTATGCCTGGAACGACGGTGAGCGCCCGGGCCGCCCGGCCGGCGGCGAAGCGCTGGCGCTGCGCTCGGCATGGGCGATGCTGAAGGCGCGTTACAGCTGATCGGGTGGGTGCCGACCTTGGTCGGCACGCCGTCCCCGGCAAACTTGACGAAAATTTGAATACCGGGCCTGGAAGGGTTCTGCGAGGATGTGTGGGTCGACCACCCACACGCTCCGTGAAGGCAGGACTCCGACCATGTCGCTCTTCCGCTACACCCGCGCTGGCCAGACGCCGGGCGCACCACGCAAGCATTCCCCCCTGCCCTGGATCGCACTGATCGCACTCATTCTGGGTGCGGTCGCGCTGGCCTTCGCCTGGCTGGCCGGCTGGATCGGCAACCGCCTGACCGCGCAGCGCTTCACCGACACCATCGAGGCCACCGGCCCGGCCCATCCAGGCTTCCGACGCGCGCACAGCAAGGGCGTCTGCGTGAGCGGCTGGTTCGAACCGAGCGCGCAGGCCCCTACCCTGTCCAGCGCCCGCGTGTTCTCGCAGCGCCGCGTACCGGTGATGGGCCGCCTGTCGATCGGCGGCGGCGACCCCTACGGCGCCGACAACACCGCACGCGTGCGCAGCCTGGCGGTGCAGATGGTCAGCGATGACGGCCAGGAATGGCGGATGGCGATGAACAGCTTCCGGTTCTTCGCCGTGCCCAACGCCGAAGCCTTCTTCGAACAGACCCGTGCTTCCATTCCCGACCCGGCCACCGGCAAGCCCAACCCGCAGAAAATGGCTGCAGTGCTGGCGAAGTACCCCAGTGCACAGGCGTTCCAGCAGTGGGCCAAGACGGCACCGTGGACCAGCAGCTGGGCCGACACCACCTTCAACAGCGTCAACAGCTTCTGGTTCACCAACGCGCAGGGCCAGAAGCGTGCCGTGCGCTGGCGCTGGCAGCCACAGGCGCCGGTGGTGGAGATGGATGCGGAAACGCGCAAGCAGGCCAGTGTCGATTTCCTCAGCCAGGAACTGCAGCAGCGCCTGGCCAGCGGCCCGGTACGCTGGAACCTGGTCGTGACCACCGCCGAGCCCGGTGATGCCATTGATGATCCGTCGGTGCCGTGGCCCGAGTCGCGTGATCAGGTGGTGGCCGGCGTACTCAGCCTGGACCGCATGCAGTCGCAGGAACAAGGTGCGTGCGGCCAGATCAACTTCGATCCGCTGATCCTGCCCAGTGGCGTGCGCGGCAGTGATGATCCGATCCTGGCCGCCCGCTCGGCGGTGTATTCGCAGTCCTTCAACCGTCGCGAACGCGAGCGCGCCAGCGGCAATGTCGAGCAACCGAAGGAGGCCGCACGATGAACACCGGCAACGGCCACTTCAACCTGCTGGCGCGGGTGCTGCACTGGTCCATGGCGCTGATGATCATCGCCATGCTGTTCGTCGGCGTGACCATGGTCGCCTCGTTGCATCTGCGGCCGATGCTGATCGATCTGCACCGCCCACTGGGTATCACCATCGGCGTACTGGTGCTGCTGCGCCTGTACAACCGCCTGCGCCACCGCCCGCCGCCGCTGCCTTCCGACCTGCCCGCCTGGCAGGTGCTGGCAGCAAAGGCCTCGCACTGGATGTTGTACGCGCTGATGCTGGCGATGCCGCTGATCGGCTGGGCGATGCTGTCGGCCGGCGGCTACCCGATCGTGCTGTGGGGTGGCCTGCACCTGCCGCCGATCGTGCCGCACACTCCGGCGCTGTATGCCGCGTTGCGCAATGCGCACAGCCTGCTGGCGTATGTGTTGTTCGCCACGGTGCTGATGCACGTGGGTGCGGCGCTGTTCCACCTGTGGGTGCGGCGCGATGGCGTGTTCCAGGCGATGGCGCGCGGAAAGGATTGATCGGGTTCGCCGGGCGTTCCCGGCGGATCATTTCCGCGACTGCGGTGGGGTGTCACTTTTCTTTTCGCGCGAAAAGAAAAGTAACCAAAAGAAACGCGCCGCCAG
>NZ_JBQEMR010000029.1:0-46274 GCF_052045015.1 Stenotrophomonas sp. 22692 | reverse complement strand
GGGCGGGTTGGGCAGGACGCCCAACCCCGGTCTTGCCGTGTGCGCAGGACAGCGCGCACGAGCAAGGCGCCATCGAGCCCCCATGGATGGGTTTACGGCGTGTCCCGCGCCCCCACCCCGGCCCGGCCCAGCACGTAGCAACACCGAGCCATGAAGCGCTGTTGCTGTTGCTGTTGCTGTTGCTGTTGCTGTTGCTGTTGCTGTTGCTTTCGATGTTGCTCGCAAGCAGTCGCGGCCGCAGGCCGCGCGGAACACTCACAGATGCCGCAATTCCTGCTTCAACGTCGCCACGCAGCGGCGGCTGACTTCCAGCGGCTGCTTGCCATGCCGCAGCATCGCCTGCACCTGGCCGCCCGTGCCTCGACGCAGCTCCACCAGCTCATGGCGTGCCACCAGGCAGTTGCGATGGATGCGGATGAAGCGGCTGGCGAACTCCTCCTCCAGCGACTTCAGCGACTCCTCGATCAGGTCTTCGCCGCGTGCGTGGTGCACCACCACGTACTTCTCTTCGGCCTGCAGGTAGTGGATGTCGTCCAGCGGAATCAGGCGCAGGCTGCCGCGCAGGCGCGCGCACAGCATGCTGCGGGCCTGCTGCCCGCGGCGGTCCTGCGGCTGGCCGTCGCGGCCAGCCAGGAACGTGCGTGCGCGTGCGATCGCTGCAGCCAGGCGCTCGGCACGCACCGGCTTCATCAGGTAATCGATCGCTGCCGCTTCGAAGGCCGACAGTGCATGCGCGTCGTAGGCAGTGCAGAACACCACCGCCGGGCGTGGCTCGAAGCTGGCCAGGTGGCGGGCCGCTTCCAGCCCATCCAGCCCGGGCATGGCGATATCCAGCAGGACCAGGTCCGGCTGCAGCTCCGCGCACGCGTGCAGGGCCTGCTCGCCGTTGCCGGCCTCGGCCACCACATCCACGCCGTCCTGCGCGGCCAACAGGCTGCGCAGGCGCTCGCGCGCCAGCGGTTCGTCATCGGCGATGACTACCCTCACGATCGCTCCCTCACTGGATCGGCACTGTCACCTGGCAGGCATAGTAGCCCTCGCTCCAGCCAGCCGTCATCCGCGCGGCGCTGCCGAAGCGCCAGGCCAGCCGATGGCCGATGCTGTGCTGGGCATGGCCGGCACCGCGCGCCAGGGCCAGCCCGGGGGCCTGCGGATCGGGCGCCGGATTACGCACGCGGATCTGCAGCTCGTTGCCCTCGCGCGCCAGCTGCAGCTCGATGGTCCCACCCTCGGGCAGCCGCGAGATGCCATGCAGCACGGCGTTCTCCACCAGCGGCTGCAGTACCAGGCGAGGCAGGGGAAGATCCCAGGGCAGTGGCTCGTCGCGTTGCCAGCGCACCTGCAGGCGCTCGCCCAGTCGAAGTGATTCGATCGACAGATAGCGCTCGGCCAGCTCGCATTCGTCACGCAGGGTGGAATTGCCCTCGCCCGCCCCCAGCGCGGCACGGAACAGATCGGACAGGTCCAGCACCGCCCGCTCGGCCACCACCGGGTCGCGATGCAGCAGGCTGGCGATCAGGTTCATGCTGTTGAACAGGAAATGCGGGCGGATCCGCGCCTGCAGCGCGTCGGCCTGTGCGCGTGCGTTGGCCTGTACCTGCGCGGCCCAGCGATCACTCACATAGAAGTAGCGCAGGGCCAACGCCGTGATCAGCGCCGTCGTCGCGGCGCTGCCCAGCGTGAAGCGCCAGAAGCTGATGCCGCGGGCGAAGTTGTCGCCAAGCACCGCGTACAGGGCATGCACGATGCCCGCGCAGACCACCGCGATCAGCGTCGCCAGTGCGATGGCCGAGACCGCCCCCAGGACCTGTGGCAACCTCGACAACGCGTTCCGCAGCAGGCACAGGCTGGCCGTTACGGCCAGCGCCAGCCACAGCGCGAAACCACTGGCCGACAGCAGTTCGCCCACGGTCCAGTGGCGGCTGCCATCCGGGGCCAGGGCCAGCACCACCACCACCAGTTCGGCCAGGCCGAGCATCGCCGCCAGCCGCGGCAGGCGGCACAGTTCCGGCATCCAGGGCGGGGCGCTGGCCGCTGACATGGCTCAGGCAGCGCCCAGGCGTTCCTGCAACCAGTCACCCAGCGCCTGAATCTCTTCGGCGCAGACCTGGTGGGCCATCGGGTAGCTGTGCCATTCCACCTCCAGGCCCAGCGCCTGCAGGGCCTGCGCGCTGTGTACGGCCACCGCCTGCGGAATCACCGGGTCGCTGCTGCCATGGGCCATGAACACCGGCACCTGCACCGCTCCGTCAACGCGCTTGGCGCTCTCGGCTTCCGGCAGGTAGGTGGACAGTGCGATCAGGCCAGCCAGTGGCGCGGTGCGTGACAGCGCGGCGGTCAGGATGATCGCGCCCCCCTGCGAGAAGCCGGCCAGGAAGATCTTCTCCGGCGCGATGCCGCGCTCGACCTCCCGCGCAATCAGCGCATCCAGCTGCACCACCGATTCCTGCACGCCGGCCATGTCGGCGCGCGAACGGAAATCCATGCCGACGATGTCGTACCAGCCACGCATCGGCACGCCGTTGTTGATCGTGATCGGCCGCACCGGTGCATGCGGGAACACGAAGCGCAGCGCCGGCCAATGCGGACGCACCAGCTCCGGCACGATCGGTGCGAAGTCGTGGCCGTCGGCGCCGAGGCCGTGCAGCCAGATCACCGACCACTGCGGCGAGGCGCCGGTTTCCTGTTCCACCGTTTGCAGCATGATGCGGCTCCTTCAAGTTCGAGCCGCATTATGCCGCTGCCGCGGGACGATCAGTACAGCGGCGGTTGTTCGGCGGCTTCCCGTCGCAGCTGCGCGGCGCGTACCAGCACCGGCGGCGGGATGTTCTCCTCGGGAATATCGAGCAGGCCGAGGCGATGCAGGAAGGCACCCGGGCCGCGCGAAGACGTCAGCGCCACCACCGGTACCGCCAGCACCATGCCGATCACCACCGGCGCCATCCACGCGGCCAGCGAGGGCGATACCGCCCAGGCCAGCACGCCCATGAAGGCACCGAACACGCCCAGGCCGCCGTAGCCGCGGATCAGCGCCAACCACGAGATGCCGCCATCGTCGCGCTGCTGTGCGTCCCAGCCGGAATCGCGGCCGGACAGCACTTCCGCCACGCCGCGCGACTGCACGTACATCACCACCGGTGCCATCAGTGCCGCCAATACGGTTTCCACCAGCATCGAGACGAACGCGCGCAGCGCGCCGCCACACCCGCGGCGGTCGACCGGGTCCAGCAGCATCGCCAGGTAACCCAGCACCTTGGGCAGCAGCAGCACCGCCATGGTCGCCGCGAACAGGCGCACCACCTGTTCCTCGTCCTGGGCCCGCCAGTACACGCTGGGTGACAGGTGCAGCAGGGCGTTGAAATCGATGCCTTCCTGGAACAACGGGATGGCGATGCCGATCAGCATCAGCATCGCCCACATCGGCGCGGTGAAGTAATGACCGATGCCGATCAGCATGTGCATGCGGCTGATCCAGTGCAGGCCGCGGCTGCCGACCACCTTGCCGTGCTGCAGGTTGCCCTGGCACCAGCGGCGGTCGCGCACCAGCAGATCGGTCAGCGTCGGCGGACCTTCTTCATAGCTGCCCCCCAGGTACGGCACCATGTGCGCGGCCCAGCCGCCCCGACGCATCAGCGCCGCTTCGACGAAGTCATGGCTGAGGACGTGGCCACCGAACGGCTTGCGCCCCGGCAGCGCCGGCAGCCCGGCCTGATCGGCGAAGGCGCGGGTGCGGATGATGGCGTTGTGCCCCCAGTAATTGCTCTCGGCACCGTGCCACCAGGCCACACCGCGGGCGATCACCGGACCGTACACGCGGCCGCCGAACTGCTGCATGCGCGCGAACAGGGTGCGCCCACCGATCACCGACGGCAGGGTCTGGATCAGGCCGACATCGGCGTTGTGTTCCATGCCCGCGACCAGGCGCACGATGCTGTCGCCGGTCATCAGGCTGTCGGCGTCGAGGATCAGCATCTGCGGGTAGGCGCCGCCGAAGCGACGGACCCAGTCGGCGATGTTGCCGGCCTTGCGCCCGCTGTTGTCGCCACGGCGGCGGTAGAACAGCCGCGCCTGGCCATCGGTCACGCGCTCGCGCAGTTCGGCGAACACCTGCTCCTCGGCCCGTGCGATGTCTTCGCGGCGGGTATCACTGAGCACAAAGAAGTCGAACCGGTCGAGCTGGCCGGTGGCGGCCACCGACTCGTAGATCGCCTGCAGGCCGGCCAGCAGCCGGCGCGGGTCTTCGTTGTAGGTCGGCATCAGCAGCGCGGTGCGGCTGTGCACCGCCGGCAGCGGCTTGTCCGGGTCGATGCCGAGGCGGTAACCCCGGTCGAACACGGCAGTCAGGAAGCCGGCCACTGCACTGGCGAAAGACAGCGCGATCCAGGCAAACAGGCCGACAAACAGGACCAGCAGGCAGGCTTCGAGCACGCTGATGCCATTGGCCGACAGCACCCGCCACATCATCCGGGTGGCGATGGCGGTCATCGCCAGCGTGCCGCCGAAGATGTAGAACCGGCGCAGGCCGATCAGTCGCGGCGAGGTGCGGTGGCGGCGAACCTTCAGTTGGCCTTCGCGCAGGGTCTGCTCGGGCATCTGCAACGGCGATTCGGCCGGCAGCAGCGTCCAGCCGGCATCACGCCGGGACGTATCTGCTTCCGCATGGATGGTCTGCACCCCCATTGCCGCCTACTCCGCGCAGTCGGCACGGCCGGCCATCCCGGCCGGGCTGCATGCACCAAGGTTCCCGGCGCGCTTTCCCGGCGCCCGCACTTGTCCTGGCTGCGTCGGCCTCACGCCACGCAGTCGCTGTCTGTCACTACCGGAACCCACACGATCTCCAACGGGGCGGAATCGAAAATGCGGCTCAGTCTAGGGCGCCGGATGTAAGCCGAGTGCGAAGGTCTACGCCGGGATTTATCCCCATTCAGCAAACAGCAGGCGAGTGCCGGGGCGTGGGTACGGATGTCACTTGGTCGCCCCAGGTACTGGATCGTAACAAACGCGAACGGTTATCATTTCATTAACCAGGCAGGTCACCGTCTTCCGCACGGCCGAGACCCACCCAGCTGCGCCGGTTCGAGCCGCGCGCCCAACGACCCATGGAAGGGGGGGCCTGCCTGCTTGTCTGCTTGCGCCCGTTGCTTCCATCCGGTCCCCCTCATCCGATGGAAGCCGTCATGTCCCACCTGTTCCGTTCCCGTTCCGCGCGCCTGCCGCGCACCCGCCTGGCCAGTGCCCTGGCCACCGCCTGCCTGCTGGCCCTGCCCGGCCTGGCCGCCGCAGAGGCCAGCGCCGATGCCTCCACCAAGGATCTGGATACCGTGGTGGTCACCGCCTCGGGCAACCAGCAATGGATCAAGGATGCGCCGGCCAGCATCAGCGTGATCAGCCGCGAGGACATCGAGCGCCAGCCGGTGCACGACCTGGCCACCCTGCTCAGCCGCGTGCCGGGCGTGACCGGTGGCCTCAGTGCGGTCGGCGAGCAGTCCAAGATCAAGCTGCGCGGCATGCCGTCCAATTACACGCTGGTGCTGGTGGACGGCAAGCGCATGGGCAGCTCGGCCTCGACCAACTACCGCCCCGACCTCGGCCGCCAGGATCTGAACTGGATCTCGCCCGACCAGATCGAGCGCATCGAAGTGGTGCGCGGACCGATGTCGTCGCTGTACGGCTCCGACGCCATGGGCGGCGTGATCAACATCATCACCCGGCGCATCGGCGATGACTGGAGCGGCAGCGCAACGCACAGCTATACCCGCCCCGGCGATGACAAGCGCGGTGATACCCAGCAGATCGGTGCGACCTTCTCCGGCCCGCTCGGCGAACGCTTCGGCCTGCGTATCGGTGCCAACAGCATGCGCCGCGACTCGGACCGCTCCAACGGCGGTGTCTACGGCAACGCCTACGCCGGCGAGAAGGACCGCAACGTCGACGCGCTGCTGCAGTGGAAGCTCAGCGATGCGCAGGAACTGTCGCTGGAAGCCGGCCATGGCGTGCAGCAGGCCTTCATCGATGCCTCTCTGGAGAAGCAGGACGAAGGCGCCTGGGGTGCCAGCGAACTCAAGCGCAGTTCGCTGGCGCTCAACCACGACGGCAAATGGAGCTTCGGCAACTCGAAGATCAGTGCGTACTGGACCGAGTACAAGAACGACATCGGTGCCACAGGCCGCTCCGAAGCCACCGATACGATCATCGAGGGCAGCCTGACCACGCCCTTCACCCTGGGGGTTGAACACCAGTTCGCCGTGGGCGGCCAATGGAAGCGCCAGGAACTGACCAACACCGACACCATCGGCCGCGCGCCGATCGACTATGCCGGCAATGCCGTCAGCGGCTCCGATCTGGAAGTGGATACCTGGGCCCTGTTCGTCGAAGACGAACTGAAGCTGCACCGCACCTTGGCGCTGACCCTCGGCGCACGTCTGGATCACCATGAGAAGTTCGGCGGCCACGTCAGCCCGCGTGCCTACCTGGTCTGGCATCCGGCCGAGCAGTGGACGATCCGAGGTGGCGTTTCCAAAGGCTTCCGCGCACCCAGCCTGACCGAGAATTCGGCCACCGCCGCCACCCAGTCCGGCGGCCGAGGCTGCACCTCGCTGATCCCGCTGGGCTACACCCGCGGCGGCTGCTACATGGCCGGCAACCCGGACCTGGACCCGGAAACCAGCACCAACCGCGAGATCGGCATCAGCTTCGACAACGACCTGGTCGATGCGGGCCTGACCTACTTCCATACCGACTTCAGGAACAAGATCGAGTACGCGCCCCTGGGCAACTTCAACGGCATCTGGTGGACGCGCATGAGCAACGTACAGCGCGCACGCACCAGCGGCATGGAAGGCAACCTCAATTTCCGCTTCGGCGAGCACTGGCGCTGGCGCACCTCGGCGACCTGGATGAAGGAAGCCAAGAACCTGACCACCGGCCGCAACCTGATCGATACCCCGGAATTCTCTGGCTATTCGTCGCTGGACTGGACGCCCAGTACGGTGTTTTCCAGCAGTCTGTCGGCGCAGTACACCGGCAAGCAGACCGGCACGGCGACGACCTTCCTCAAGGCCTACACGTTGTATGACCTGACCGCGGCCTGGAACGTCAACGAGGTACTGACCCTGCGTGGCGGCGTCAGCAACCTGGCCGACAAGAAGCTGTATGCCGAAGGCTCCACCGACTACTTCGTGGCCGGGCGCAGCTACTTCATGAGCATGACAGCGCGGTTCTGACCGGCGGCGCGCGCCGCGATCGCGCTGGCAGCACGCCAGCGCGATCGGCGGTGTTGCGGATTACTCGCTTTCCAGCGCGGCCGCGGCCGCGTTCTGCGTAGCGGCCGTGCGTGCACGGTCCATCGCTACCGCCAGTTGCTGGCGTGCGAGCAGTTGTTGAGCCTGCACCACTTCAGGTGTCGGCAGGAGCACCGGTCCCGGTGCGTTTTCCGGTGTAGCAGGTGTGGTCATGCAACCTCCATGGACATCCCGCCGCCACCCGGGTTCAGCTGGGGCAGCAGCGGAACTGCGCACCCTATCCTAAAAACAAGGCGGATGGGTGACGGTGCGGCGCCCCGCCGCACCACAAGGAACAAGGCGGGCGTCACATTTTTGACGCCGAAGCTTGGATCCTGAATAGGACTTGTCCTATCATGAAAACGTTTTCCAACAGGGATGTTTCCCATGAATACCACTGACCTGTCCCAGTTCAGCCCGAAGTGGCAGTTCCGCTTCAACTTCTTCCGCCAGCACGGCGCCCCCAAGAATCCCGGCTTCAAGCAGGCCTGGAAGGCGCTGTCCTTCGGTGACCGCCTGAAGATCAACCTGAACTTCTTTGCGTTGTTCTTCGGCGCCATCTACCTGTTGATCCTGGGCATGTGGCGCAAGGCACTGGTGTTGATCGGCATCAACATCGTGCTCGCCATCATCACCATGTTCCTTCCGGACGTGGTGGGGCGCATGCTGTTCATCGCCATGAACCTGCTCGTCGCCTCCAGCACCAACTACAGCTACTACCTGGAGAAGGTGGAAGGACGCACCAGCTGGAACCCGTTTGAAGGCATGTTCTGAGCCCTCAGAACTGCGCAGGGATGCGCGGCAAGGATGCAATCGACGCCCGGCCCCCGCCGGGCGTCTTCGTTTGCGGGATCAGGCCGCGCGGCGAGCCGTGGCCACCGGCTCGGCCTGCAGGCGGAAGCGCGAGACCGCCACCGCCAGCTGCTCGGCCTGTTCTTCCATCGCACGCGCGGCGGCAGTGGCTTCCTCCACCAGCGCGGCGTTCTGCTGGGTGGTCTCGTCCATCTGCACTACGGTCTGGTTGACCTGCTCGATGCCGGCCGACTGTTCGCGTGACGCGGCCGAGATCTCGGCCATGATCTCGTTGACCCGACCGACCTGACCCACGATCTCCTGCATGGTGCGGCCCGCGCCGTGCACCAGCTGCGCACCGGCACCGACCTGCGCCACCGAGGCGTCGATCAGCGCTTTGATTTCCTTCGCAGCGCCCGCCGAGCGCTGTGCCAGCGCGCGCACTTCGCTGGCGACCACGGCGAAGCCACGGCCCTGTTCACCGGCACGCGCCGCTTCCACCGCCGCGTTCAACGCCAGGATGTTGGTCTGGAACGCGATGCCATCGATCACCGAAATGATCTCGACAATGCGCTGCGAAGAGGATTCGATCTGCTCCATGGTCTGCACCACCTGGCTGACCACCTGCCCGCCTTCGCTGGCCACACCCGCTGCGGAGCCGGCCAGGGCGTTGGCCTGCAGCGCGTGGTCGGCATTCTGGCGCACCGTGGAGGTCAGCTCCTCCATCGAGGCCGCGGTCTCTTCCAGGTTCGCTGCCTGCTGCTCGGTACGGCGCGACAGGTCACTGTTGCCCGCGGCAATCTCACCCGCCGCCAGGCGGATGCTGGCCGCCGACTGCTGGATCTGGCCGACGATCTGGGTCAGCTGCTGCACGGTGCTGTTGGCATCGTCGCGCATCACCGCGAACACACCGTGGAAGTCGCCCTGCATGCGCGCGCTGAGATCGCCTGCGGCGATCGCGCGCAGCAGCGTCGACAGCTCGGCCAGGTTGTGGTCGCTGACCTGCATCATGGTGTTGAGGGTTTCCACCATGCGGCGGAAGTCGTGGTCGAAGCGCAGCGTGTCGCCGCGCACCGCGAAGTCGCCGGCGGCGGCGGCGGCGGCCAGCTGCTGGATCTGATCGTTGATCGCCGCCAGGTTGCTCTTGGTGGTGGCCATCGCAGCGGTGAACACCGCCTTCTCGCCCGGCAGCGCTTCCATGTCCACGCTCAGGTCACCCACCGCATAACGCTGCATCACGTCGACCAGACGCTGGGTGACGGCGTTGCTGGAGGCCACCAGCTGGTTGCTGTCGGCCACCATCCGGCCGTACTCGCCCGGGAACGCCGCGGCGTCCATGCGGTAGCTGATTTCGCCGGCGTCATGGCGACGCGCCATCTCCGCCTGCGCCGCCATCACCGACTGCAGCTGACCCCGCATGCCCTGCATCGCATCCAGCAGGCGGCCCACTTCGTCGTTGCTGCGTGCCGGCAGGGTGCTGTCCAGCTTGCCTGCGGCGACGTCGCCGGCCACGCGCACGGCTTCGGCCAGTGGGCGGATCGCCAACCGGCGCAGCAGCACATAGACACCCACACTCAGCGTCAGCGCGGCCACAACGCCAACCAGCAGGGTCAGCCACAGCAGCTGGCGCGCCTCGGCCACGATCACCGCGTGTGGCATCACCACGCCCAGCGCGAAGCGCTGCGGCGCATCGCCCACGCGCAGCGGCACGTACACGCGCACGTTGCCTGCCGCATCCGGAGTGAAGGCTTCGAACCGGCGGTCGGCGGCGATGTCGGCCAGCATGCTGCGGGTCAATGCGTCGTTGCGCGGCTTGCCGATCTCGGCGGCGTTCGCCGAAGCCAGCACCACGCCGTTCGGCGAGAGCAGTTCAACGCGCCCGGCGCCCATCGGCTTCAGCGTGGCCAGGTGCTTCTGCAGCGCCGCCAGCGAGAAGTCCACGGTGAACACACCGAGGAACGTGCCGTTCTCGATGATCGGAGTGCTCAGCGTGCTCATCAGCACCTGCTGGCCGGCGATGTCGTAGGCATAAGGTTCACTGACCTTGGGCAGCTTGTCGCGGCTGGGCACCACGTACCAGTCGGCCGAGCCGTCAGCGGCTTCGGTGTAGTCGGTCATGGTCGACTGCTGTGGCTTGCCGTCATGCCAGGCCCAGTAGCTCATGTAGCGGCCGCTGGCATCGTGCATCTCGGCATTGGCGAACTCGGCATCCTTGCCATCGAAGGCGTCGGCTTCCCACATGGTGCTCTTGCCCAGCCATTCGGGATGGCTGCGCAGCTGCTCGCCCAGCACGGCCGCCAGGCTGGCGCGATCAGGCGCGTCACCCCGCGCACGCTGGGCGAGCACGGCCTCGACCATGGCGTCGTTGCTTGCAAAGGCGGTGCCCAGATCCGCCGCGACCTGGCGGGCTTCGGCGGTGGCTTCGCTGGCCATGGTCTGGCGCGAGGCATCGATCAGGCTGGCGCTGGCCTGGCGGTAGATCAGGAACGCGGTCAGACCGAAGCACAGCAGCGCGATCGCAGCGGTGCCCAGCATCAGCTTGTGGGCGATGCTGCCCGGGCGGCGGGCAGCGGCGGAACGGGGAGAATGCATGGAAGGGTCCGCAAGGCAGTTCAGGACGACCGGCGCCGCGAGGGCACCGCGCAGGTGCGCGATCCGTCGCGCAGGCCACCGGCCGCCGGGACCCGCCCGGCGCAGGAAGCGCACCGGGTTAGCGGCCGCCTGCGAACGAGGTTGAGGCGCTCCGCCTGCACATTCCTGAACCTGCTCAGGGTCGGGTCAGGAACCCGCCCCGTTCCGTCCTATTCGGCAACCCGATCCTTGATCCACTGCGCCCGAGGCAGCACCTCGATGCTGCCAGCCGCGTACTGCTGCAGCACGTCGTCCGGGCCGAAGCGCGGCTGCCAGCCCAGTGTGCTGCGCATCAGTGCACTGTCGTAGACGCGGTCGATGCTCAACGGCAGCGGCCAGCCGCGGCGCTCGAACTCGGCCAGCAGCAGCGGGGCGCGGCGGGCCAGCACCCGGCGGGGCTGGGTCGCCAGTTCCAGGCAATCCTCGCGCAGGAACGGTGTCGGTGCGCAGGCAATATAGCGTGCGAAGGCAGCGCCCTCATCGTGCAGCAGCGCGGCATGTGCACTGGCCACGTCGCGCGCGTCGATGCCGCGGTGCAGGCGGAACATCGCCATCCGCTCCGGTGGCTCGGGGAAGCAGCGGGCCATGCGCAGCACGCGCACGCTGAAGCCCGGTGCCGCAGCGGCTTCGGCCAACGCCTCTGCCTGCAGCTTGCTGCGATGGTAGATCGTGCGCGGCAACGGCTCGGTATCTTCATCGATCCAGCGGCATCCGCCCGCCACTACCGCATGGCCATACAGCGCCGTGGTGCTGGTCAGCACGAAGCGGCGTGCACCGGCCTCGCGGGCAGCCTGCAACAGGTGTGCGGTCGCCTCCACATTGATCTGCTGGAATACCGCATCCGGCACCAGGCCGACATGAGGTGCGTGCAGGGCGGCGGTATGGATCACCGCATCGACCCCCTGCACCGCCCGCGTCACGGCCTGACGATCGGTGACATCGGCAATGATGCGGGTGGTGGCAAATGGGCTGCGATCCAGCCCCACCACTTCGTGGGCCGCCGCCAGCGCGCCGAAGATCGCACGCCCGATCCGCCCGGAACTGCCGGTCAACAGAATCTTCATTGAGTCCATTCACTCGAAGCGCCCGGGAACTACCGGGATGCTTCGATTCTAGGCACGCTGCATGTCGTCTGCGATAGGGCGCGGTTGCAATTGTGCGTTCATTTTGGCGATGCCGATCGGGCCAGCAGCTGCCGGGCGACGAACAGCGGATCGTCACCGCCTGCCGCATCAGGCGTGACCCCGGTACCTTCCCAGTTGGTTCCGGTACGAAGGTTGATCGGCTGCCGGTCGGGAATGCTGATCTGATAGCCATCCGGCAGCAGCACAGGATCATCGAACATATGTGCCGCGCCGCCACTTCGACTCCCAACGACACGTGCCCGCCCCTGCGCCTGCAGCGAGTACGCGACGAATTCGGCGGCCGAGCCGGTGCGGCGGTCGATCAGCACCACCAGCGGCTTCAGGTACAGCCCCAGGCTCGCCGGTGGCAACGGTACCGGACTGCGTTGGCCACGTTGTTGCAGTGACTGCACCTGGGTGATCTCCGCCGCCAGCAGGGTCCGCACCAGCAGGTCCGCACTGCCGTCATCCCCCCCCCCCGTTCTGGCGCAGATCGAGCACCAGGCCATCGGTGTCGGCCAGCAGGGTGAAGGCCGCGGCCAGCTTCGGCCGGGCCAGATCGAGCGGATAGAAGGTGCTCAGGCGCAGGTAGCCGATGTTGCCTTCCAGCACCCGCACCTCGCGCACGCCCGCACCATTGCTGCGTGCATCCGCGCGCCAGGCCATCAGCCAGTCATCCTGGCCGGCGCTGGCATCCACCCGCTCGACATGGAAGTGGCCATCGAACACGTCCAGGTCCTGGTTCAGGCGTGCGCTGAACACCTTCGGGTCCGCGCAGCTGTCCGCATAGCGCTGCTGGGCGGACCAGCCGCGCACCACCTCGGCAATGCGCGCGCCTTCGGCCACGTCCAGGTACTGCGCCTGTATCGCCGTGGCCGCCGCCTGCAGCACCGCGTCCTGGGCCGGGCAGGACGCCGCCAGCAGCGCGCCCAGCATCCACGAAACCACCATGACCGCACTCCACGTTGATGATATGTAAGTGCTTATATATCATCGCGACCATGGATCTCCAACATGCCTCCCTGGGAACGCTGCTGCGGGCCCTGCTCGACCAGCTCGACCCGGCGGTCGAGCAGGCCTACCGCGACCTGAAGCTGGACTACCGGCCGCGCTACACCCCGGTGCTGCGCACGCTGATGGCGCAGGGCCCCTGCCGCATCAAGGACCTCGCACTGGCCTGCGGGCTCAGCCATTCGGCACTCAGCCAGACGGTTTCAGCGATGGTGCGCGACGGTTGGCTGCACGCTGCGGTCGGTGAAGACAGCCGTGAGCGCATCCTGCAGTTGAGCCCGCGCGCACTGCAGGCGCTGCCGGCGCTGCAGACGCAGTGGCAGGCCACGGCTCGCGCGGCGCGCAGCCTCGATGCCGATCTTGGACAGTCGTTGGAGCAGGTGCTGCGCGACGCACTGCAGGCGCTTGAGCAGCGGCCGTTCGCGCAGCGACTGCGCGACACACCCCAGCGCTGAGGCACCTACTGTTCGGCTGCCATCTCGATTTCACTGAGGAAGGTCCAGCTGCCATTGGCCAACCGCAGCTCGAGCGTGCGGCACTGCGCGGCCAGCGGCGCGGCATTGCCCAGCACGTATTCCTCTTCGGTCGAACCGCTCAGCCCGGCCTGGGTGAATGGCGCCGACAGCACGCCGATGCGGGTTGCGGCAGAGCCCGGCTCAGCGCACATCACCTCCACCGACGTCGGCGTGACGATGCCCCAGGCCGGGCGGGTCATCGTGTGCAGGCCGATCCAGTCCACCCGCCGGCGCTGGCCGAGGTCGATGGTGATGCTGACATTGCCGTGCACGCCCACCCAGCCGGCATCCATCGGGTTGCGCGGATCCCCCACCCGGCGATCGAACAGTTCATGCCCGGTGCTGTCGGGATAGTTTGCGTCCGGCGCCGTGCTGTAGCTGTAGGTGGTCTGCACCGGATCGACACTGTAGGACGCACCGAGGCCATACAACCCGCGATAGGTGTTCATCATCCGCGGCGATTCGCCATACCCCTGGCCGGGGCCGACCACCTCGGACATGTGGTACTGGTTGAGCCAGGCAACGCGCTTGCCGGCCGAACGCGCACTCCACAACTGCTGGTTGATGCGCTGCACCGAGGCTGGGCGATAGGCACCGGACAGCCCGTTGCCGGTCTCCAGGAACAAGGGGCTGCCATGGTTGAACAGTTCGATGTCGGCCCACAGGCCGCTGGCACCCAGCGCCGCCGACAGCGCCTCGTAGTACGCCTCGGTAGAATGACCCGCGCGATCCCACTGGAACAATCGGGCATGCGAGGCAGCACCGATGCCGTCCTGCCAGATCTGCACGTCCACGCCGGTGGCTGTACGGAACTGTGCAGCAGCCCGGCCCACGCTGACCGGATCCACGCTGGATGACGCCAGGTAGGGTGCCACCATCACCGGCCGCGAGGGTGTACTGCCTTTGAGCGCCGTCACGATCGCGCGATAGAACGGTGCGCGATCAATCGGCACCTGTGCCGGCTCGTCGGTGATGTACCAGCCGGCGAACGCCGGATGCGATCCGTACTGCTGGCCAAGCTGCGCCAGCGACTGCGCCGCATCCTGTGCCACGGCCGTTGCATTCTGGCCCTGCCAGAAGGTGGCGCACTGCCCCGAACTGTAGGTGGTGCCCACCACGACCTTCATGCCGCGCGCGGCTGCCGCATCGAGCACGGTGCCGAGCTTGCCGGGAAAGCCGGCAATCCATTCGAAATCCTGCACACCGCTGGCGCATCCCACGCCGGCACGGGTGGCACGCACCTGACCGAGGATGATCGTGTCGTTGCCGAGGTCCTGCAGTTCATCCAGGAACAGCGGCAATTGCGCGGCTGGCAGCTGTTCGTCGGTGGCCGAATAGCCGACGTGAACAAAGCTGCCGGACAACAGGGGGCTGGCTGCATGGACGGGGGCGATACAGGCCAGCAATGCGATCACTCCAATCCTGTTCATGTTCTACGTCCCTGTGGTGGCCAGGCGAGTGGCGTTGTCGCGCATGCTATCAACAGCGGCGGTGACCTCGGTTGAGCGAAAGCGCTTACGGGTTGCGCCACCCGCCTGAATGGCTGCGCCATCAGCCCCGTGCGCAGGGCGCGTGAAAACCGTGGCGAAGATGGCGACCTGGACTTAGCGTGCGATGGCCAAGCATGGATGCTGCCGTCTACGAAGGCGGCGTCCACACTGCAGGAGATTTCACATGACTGAGCAGAACCCGCGCAGCTCCAACCGGGGCTTCGCATCAATGGACCAGGACAAGCAGCGCGCGATCGCTGCCAAGGGCGGGCGTGCCGCACATGCCTCCGGCAACGCGCATGAATTCAGTCCGGCCGAAGCACGTGTCGCAGGCCGCAAGGGCGGCGAGGCGATCAGCCGCAACCGCCAGCATATGGCCACGATCGGTCGTGAAGGTGGGCACGCTCGCCACGCCAATGCGCGCCAGCAGCAACAGCAGCCACACGAGATCGAACGCACGGCAGAGGGCCCGCAACGCCAGCAGGGCTGAACGCTGCGCGTCAGGCCGGTGCGCGCTGGCGATACAGACCCAGCGCAGCAAGCAGGACCAGCGCACCGGCCACAGCCATCGCCCAGCCGAAACCACTGGCCATCGCACTGCGATACCACGCCAGTGTCTGCGGCGTGGCGTGCATCGAGCTTGGTTGCAGGATCAGTTCGCGCGCCTGTGCCACCAGCCCCCTCTGCCCGGCCGCCTGCGCGGAAACGGCGAAGTGCTGCACGGCGCGCTGGCCCATCAAGCTGCCCAGCAGCGCGATGCCCAGGCTCATGCCTGCCTGGCGTAACGCGTTCATCGTGGCTGAGGCGATACCCGCGCGCTCGACCGGCGCGCTGGCCATGACCGCCATGCCGGTTGCCGGCACTGCCAGCCCCATGCCAATGCCAAGCAGCACCAGCACAGCGCTGGCAAAAGCACGCGACGTAGCCGGTTCGAATGTGGCCATCGCGCACAGCGCTATCCCGGCCAGGGCGTAGCCCAGCACCAGCGCGGCATGCAGCCCGAGGTGGGCGACCAGACGACCGAACAACAGCGAGACGACCCCCATCAACAGGAACTGCGGAGCCAGCTGGGAGCCGGCCTGCGCAGCGCTGTGGCCCTGCGCCTGCTGGAAGAACAGCGACAGGAAGAACAGGCTGGCATAGGCAGTGAAGCCCAGCACGAACGATGCCAGGTTGAACATGCCGAAGCGGCGGTCGGCAAACAGGTCCAGCGGCAGCAATGGGCGTACAACCCGGCGTTCAACGATGCCGAACAGGATCAGTCCGGCGGCTGCGACGCCCAGCGCCAGCAGGGTCACCGGCTCCAGCAGGCCATGCTCGCCGATCGCGATCAGGCCATAGCTCAGCGCACCCAGCGCGACGATGCTGAGCAGCTGCCCGGCGGGGTCCAGTGCGGCGTGCTGCGGATGCCGCCGCTCCGGAATTCCCCAGACGCCCAGCGCCAGCGCGAGCAGGCCCAACGGCAGGTTGATCAGGAAGATGCTGGGCCATCCGGCGCGCTGCACCAGCACGCCGCCCAGCAGCGGGCCAAGCACCAGGGCCAGCGCACTGAACGCGGACCAGCCACCGATCGCACGTGCACGTTGGCGCGCATCGGGAAACGCATGGCTGAGGATCGGCATTGCGGCGGGAATCAACAATGCGCCCGCGATGCCCTGCACTGCGCGCCCGGCCACCAGGGTTCCAAGATTGCCGGCACAAGCGCACAGCAGGGACCCCAGCGTGAAGGTGGCGACGCTGAGCAGCCACATCCGCCGATGACCGCAACGATCCCCAAGCGGCCCCGCCGACAGCATCAACGCCGACAACGCGATCGCGTAGGCGTTGATCACCCATTGCAGGCCGGCCATGTCGGTGTGCAACGCCTGCTGCAGGGTCGGCAGGGCGACGTTGACGATGCTGATGTCCAGCGAGGCGAGGAATGTGCCGAGGTAGGCGGCCAACACCAGGGCCGGACGTTGGAAACGCTGCATGTGTGGATCCCGGGGAGGACGTGCGCGCATCGTAGCCACTGACTGACCGTCGGTCAATGACTGGCGGTCAGTCAATGCCGAAGGACAGCTAGAATGGCCACCGTCGCACCCGGACCTTGCCCACCATGCAGACCCCAGCTGTCGCCAGGCCTCGCACCAAGCCTGCGGAAACCCGCCAGGAAGAACTGATGGACGCCGCGCAGGCACTGTTCCTGTCAAAGGGAGTGGACG
This sequence comes from Stenotrophomonas sp. 22692, assembly GCF_052045015.1. Taxonomy (NCBI): domain Bacteria; kingdom Pseudomonadati; phylum Pseudomonadota; class Gammaproteobacteria; order Lysobacterales; family Lysobacteraceae; genus Stenotrophomonas; species Stenotrophomonas sp. 22692. The sequence continues at coordinate 29,227 of NZ_JBQEMR010000029.1, read as the reverse complement.
CCACCACCATCAGCGACATCGTCGCCGCGGCTGATGTGGCCAAGGGCACCTTCTATACCTACTTCGCCTCGCGCACCGAGATCCTGCAGGCGCTGGCGCAGCGCTACACGCGGCAGTTCATGGAAGCGGTCGACCAGGCCGTGCAGCAGCACCCCGTCGGCGATGGCGTAGCACGCCTGCGCGCCTGGATCCGCGCCAACATCGAACTTTACGTGCGCACCCATGCACTGCACGACGTGGTGTACGCCAACCATCATCACCACCAGCGCGGCAACGCCGAACGCAATGCAATCCAGCAGCAGCTGCTGGGCATCCTCGAAGCGGGCAACGCCGCCGGTCTGTGGCAGCTTCCGGCGCCGCAGGTTACCGCCTCGTTGATCTACGCCGGCGTGCACGGCGCTACCGACGACCTGATCGCCACACCGGCACAGGATGCCGATGCGTTCATCGAAGCCGTGCAGGCCGATTGCCTGCGCATGGTCGGCGTGCCACCGGCCGGTGCCAAGCGGCGCTGACGAACCGTCTGTCGCTCAGGTATGGACGAGGATGTTCAACAACCGCCCGAACGGGTCACGGACGAAGAAGCGACGCACGCCCCAGGGCTCATCGGCCGGGCCATATTCGAGCGGGATGCAGGCCGCGCGCATGCGCTCCAGTACCTGCTGCAGATTGTCCACTTCGATCGACAGATCCGGCACTGCGGTGCCGGAACCCCCTTCACTGGCAAAGCTGACCTGCGCCAGCGCGCTGCCCTCGCCGCCGTGGGTGACGATCCAGCCGTGGTCCATCACTACCGGCATGCCCAGCAGCTCGCCATAGAACACTGCGGCACGCGCAGGATCAGGCGTGGCGATGTTGGCGACGACACGTTTGACGGCCATGTGCAGCGGCTCCGATGCGATTCCCCATCCTCGCCGCTGCGTGCATGGCCTGCAAGCGGGCTGCGCTGAAACAGAAGAGCCCCGTCGGTGACGGGGCTCGTCATCAGTCCTGCATTGCCACTGCTTACACAGCGCCGCAGCGATCCATGACGCAACGATCGTATTCGTACTGGCATTCCATCGCATCACCGCCACCGGACAAACAGGCCTGGTAAGCCTTCCAACAGGGAAGATCGCATGGCGGAATCGGCCCGGCCACAGCAACCGAACCGCTGCAGGCCAAGGCGAACACGGCACCTACGATCATTTTCCTGAAAGTACGCATCGACATCACTCCTTGATAAGCCTGGTGAGCCCAGGCCGGGCCACGGTAGCGGGGTTTCCCGGAGATGGAGTGAACACGCGCGTCACGAAAAATTAACCTGTTCATTAAATTTTCTTCACACCACTGGGGGTGATCGGCGCGCTGCGGGGTTAACGGCCTTGTTGTCCGTCAATCAAGGAAGTTGTCCGATGAATCACCCGCTGCACGGCCGTTCGTCCCGCTCCCGTTCTCCGATGCACAGCCGCCTCGCACTGGCGGTCACCAGCACATTGCTGCTTGCCAGCACGTTGCCCGCCATGGCCAACGACTCATTCGAGGTCTGGCAACAACAGCGCCAACTGCAGGCGGCGTGGGCACAACCGGCCACTGCGGCGATCCCGTCCGCAACCACCCCGTTGCCGATTGCAGCCCCCGCAGCGGCGGCCAGCAGCACGACGACCCTCGGCAATCCGGGCGATCCAGCCAGCTGGCGTACGGACGAATTCAATGCCGACTGGGGCCTGGCCGCGACCAACGCGGACCACGCCTATGCGCGGGGCCTGACCGGTACCGGCATCCGCCTGGGTGTGTTCGACAGCGGCACCGGCCTGGACCATCCGGAGTTCGCCGGGAAGAACCATCGCAGCCTCCGTCTGGCCGATGTGTTGGCCGATGGCAGCCTGTGCGGAAGCGAGGTACTTGCCGGCCCGGATGCCTGCTTCACCAGTGACGGCAATCAGGTCGCCATCGATTACACCCTCATTGATCCGGCCTACAGGGACCTGCTCAATCGCAACGGCTACTTCGAGGGCCCGGGCTACAACGTGCACGGCACCCACGTATCCGGAACCATCGCCGCCAACCGCGACGGCAACGGAATGCACGGCGTCGCGTTCGGGGCGGACCTCACCGTGGCCCGCCTGTTTGCCAACAGCGTGAACTACCTGACCGTCGTCGAGCGCAATGGCGGACTGTATCTGGACAGTAAATCGGTTGCCGGGCTGGGAGCCTCCGACTCGATCTTCCCGCAGCTATACGCACAGCTCAACGAACAGCACGTCCGCGCAGTCAACCACAGTTGGGGCCTGACCAACGAACCGGACACTGCCGAGAAGCTCGACTTCTATCTGTCGCATCCGGATCTTGCGGACAGCCTCGGCGCGATAGCAGAAGGCTCACGTACCCGCGGCCTGATCCAGGTATGGGCTGCGGGAAACACCGACTCGGTCAATCCCTCGCCAGAGCAGGCGCCGATCGCGGGCATGTATGCATCGATGCCACGCGAATTCACTGACGTCGAGCCGTACTGGTTGGCCGTAGTCAACGTCAACCAGGCGCTGGAGCTGAGCAATCGCTCGATGCGCTGCGGCCTGGCCGCGAACTGGTGCCTGGCCGCGCCTGGTTCGAACATCAATTCGACCGTCTATGGCGAAGATTCGGTCATCGATGCCAGCCCCCGCGAGGACAATGGGAATGTGATCCTCGAGGTCTCCGGCCAGGCCCCAACGTATGCCTACGGGAACCTGAGCGGCACCTCGATGGCCGCACCGCACGTCACCGGTGCACTGGGCCTGTTGTTCGAACGCTTCCCTTATCTGGACAGCGCCCAGGTGCGCGACGTACTGCTGACCACCGCGCGCGATCTTGGCGCACCGGGCATCGATGATGTCTATGGCTGGGGCCTGATGGACCTGCGCAAGGCCATCGAAGGCTACGGCTCGCTGCGCGTGGATACCAACGTGGTGATGAACCAGAAGGCCGGTGGCCTGAAGGTCTGGGAAGGCGATGCCTGGGACGACTGGACCAACGACATCGGTGGCCCCGGCAAGCTGACCAAGTCCGGCATCGGCTGGCTGCGCCTGAGCGGTGACAACACTTTCAACGGCGCGGTACTGCAGGACGGTACGCTGGAATTGAATGGCGCCAACACGCTCACGTCTGCGGTCGAGGTCCAGGGTGGCCAGTTCCTGCTCAATGGCAGCCTGGTCTCCACCGCGCTGAACACCACCGGGGGCGTGAGCACGGTCAGCAGCAGCGGCCTGCTGAAGGACAGCAACCTGACCGTCAACGGTGGCGTGGTGTCCTTCAACGGCACGCAGACCGGCGGCACCACCACGGTCGGTGCCAACGGCCTGCTGAAGGGTGTCGGTACGCTCGGCAGCACCCACGTCGACGGCATCATCGCGCCCGGCAATTCGATCGGCACGCTGACCATCAACGGCAACTACGTACAGGGTGCAACCGGCGTCTATGCTGCCGAACTTGCTCCGGGCGGGCGCAGTGACCAGCTGCACGTGACCGGCACCGCCACCCTCGGCGGCACCCTGATCGCACTGCCGGAGCCGGGTACCTACTACCTCGGCGAGCAGTTCAATTTCATCCGCGCCGACGGCGGTGTCAGCGGCCAGTTCGCGAAAACCGACTTCAGCGCGTTCTCGCCGTTCCTGCAGTTCAGCCTGGCTTACGGTGCCAATGGCACCCGCATCGACGTGGCCCGTGGTGCGTCGCTCGCCAGTGCCGCCGCCACGCCGAACCAGCGTGCGGCCGCGGCGGCGGCCGATGGACTGGCAATCAACCAGGGCCTGCCCAAGCCGCTGACCCAACTGTTCCCGCAACAGGTCGGTGGCGTGCTCGATGGCCTCAGCGGCGAGCTGCATCCGGCCACGGCACTGGCCCTGGTCGAGGGCAGCCGCCATGTGCGCGATGCCGCACTGTCACGCCGTGCCGGTGCAGCCGCACCGGGATCCGATACGGGTGATGCCACCGGTGCCTGGGTGCAGGCGCTGGGCGGCAACAGCAAGCTGGATGGCAACAGCAACACCGCGCGCACTGACGCCAACAGCAATGGCCTGCTGGTCGGCATCGACCGCGAGTTCGGTGGCTGGCAGATCGGCGTGCTGGCCGGTACCGGCCGCACCGACGTGAAGCAGCAGGAGCGTCGTGCCAAGTCGAAGATCGACAACACGCACTTCGGCGCCTACGCCAGCCACACCTGGGGCGGGTTCGGCCTGCGCGGTGGCGTGGCATGGAGCCGCAATGAAGTGAAGAGCACGCGTGATGTTGCCTTCGCAGGCTTCAGCGACAGCCTGAGCGCGCGCTACAACGCACATACACGCCAGGCCTTCATCGAAGCGGGCTACCGTTTCGGCAATGCGGAAGGTGGGCTGGAGCCGTACCTGCAGGTCGCCCGCGTGGAAGTGGACCTGAAGCAGATCAACGAGCGTGGCGGCGCGGCGGCACTGCACGGCAAGGTGGACGACACCGGCACCACCATCGCCACCGCTGGTCTCCGCTTCGACAAGGGTCTGAAGGCATCGTTCCAGCAGGACAGCTGGTTGCACCTGCGTGGCGGTGTCGGCTACCGCCGTGCCTCCGGCGACCGCAGCCAGGTGGCCAACCTCGCCTTTGCCAACAGCAGCACCACGTTCGCGGTCGAGGGTGCTCCGATTGCCGACAACGCCGTCGTGGCCGAGCTGGGCCTGGCGGCGTGGCTGACCCCGCGGCAGCAGCTGGAGCTGGGCTACAGCGGTCAGTTCGGCAGTGAAAGCCGCGACCATGGCGCCACTGCACGCTGGTCCGTCCGCTTCTAAACACGTGTTCTCTTGACGGGTTGGGGCGGCCTCGCGGCCGCCCCTTTTTTTGCCCGCCATCCAGCGCTATGTGCGGTGCCGCAGCGCGGCGGTACCTGCCAGGCTGGCAAGTGGCAGCAGCAACCCGTAGGCCACCAGCGGCCACACGGTATCGCCGGGCAGCACCAGGGTAACCAGCGTGCCGATGCCTGCCACGATCAGGCTCTGCACCGCGTAGTACAGAGCCACCGCCGTACCCGACGCATCGGCGAAATCACGCAGCGCGCCGCTTGCGGCCACCGAAACCACCATCACCAGCCCCACCGCGATGCCCCACATGGGCAGCACCACCGCGATGAACGAGGGAGGCCACGCTGCGGCCAACGCCATCAGCAGCACCCCGGCCACCATCACCCACAGGCCGCGCAGGAAGGTACCGCGCACGTTCCAGCGGGCAATGCACACGTGCGCCATCCGCGCCGTGACGATCATCACCAGCGCCACCGTGGCGAAGGCAAGGCTGAACGACAGGGGCGAGTACTGCATGCGCCCGACCAGCAGCCGGGGCGCGACCGAGAAGAACACGAAGAACGTGCCCATGCCCGCACTGAAGCCCAGCGTGTAGACCCAGAACGCGCCGCTGCCGAGGATGCGTCGTACCGCCGGTCGCGACGCGTCATGGCACCGCGGGCGGGTTTCCTGCCAATGCCGTACCGCGCGCATGCCGGCGATCATGCCCAGTGCGCCGAGCAGAACGAAGATCGCGCGCCAGCCAACCGCGCCTGCCAGCAGTGCGCCGAGGATCGGTCCCAGTGCCGGCACGAAGGCCAGCATCGAGGCGAACAGCCCATACAGCGACGCACCTTCGGGTGTATCGGCATACACGTCACGGACCGTGGCAAAGGTCGCCACCAATGCCGCCGACGCCCCCACCGCCTGTACGGTCCGCCAGGCCAGGAATGCTGCGCCGCTGCTGGACATGGCCAGCGCAAACGACGAAAGCGCGAACAGCAACGCCCCCAGCAACAGGACCGGCCGCCGCCCGATGCGGTCGGACAACGGGCCGAACAGCAACTGGCCCAGGCCGAGCACCAGCAGGTAGATGCTCAACGTCAGCTGCACCAGCGTCGGTGATGTCTGCAGTGCCCGCGGCATCACCGGCACCACAGGAAGATAGATATCCATGGCCAGCGAGGCCAGGAGGTCGAACGGCGCCATCAGCACAATGGCCGATGGCAGCGGGTGGGCCCAACGCGGGGCCTGTCGATTGAACATGGGGAGTCTCCGCTCAGAGTGAATCCGGCGGTGATCCATCCACTTCGCGTGCATCGCAGGGATGATCACCGCAACAACGTCTGCATCGTTGTTGCGGCTCAGCGAACTGTCTGCGGACCGTTCCCGTTGTTCATGATGTCCATCGAATGCGAATGCAGGTGGCGCAAGTGTAGCAATCGTCCACCTGCCGCGCGGCGCTCAGGCCAGGGGCAACATGTCGATGCGCCGGCACGGCGTCTCCTTCACCTGCTCGATCAGCCGTCGCACCACAGGCGAGGTCTCCGCCCGCCGGTACTGCACAGCGATGGTCGAGACGATGGTGGGGCCGGCCAGTGGCAGATAGATCATTCCGGGCAGCACCAGCGTGCGTTGCAGTACCGATGGCACGATCGCCACCGAACCAACGCCGACCGACACCTCGGCCAACACCGCCGCCAGATGCCCGGGCTGGGAACGGATACGTGGAATGAACCCGCCGCGGCGCCCGACTTCCATTGCGCCCACCGGCTGCTCCGGCATGACGAAGCTTTCCCGGGCCAATGACGCCGGCTGTACCGGCGCGCGGGCCTGCGCCAGCGGATGGGTTTCCGGCAGGGCCACGCAGAACTGGTCTTCGACCAGGGTGTGTTCGCCGAAACTGTCGGGTACATCCATCGGAGGCCGGCAGAACACCACATCCACCCGGCCTTCCTGCAGCAGCTGCGGGAGCTCGCCCATCGGCCATTCGCTCACCTGCAGTTCCACGCCCGGGTAGCGGCTGCGGAACCGGCTGAGCTGATCCTGCAACGCACCGGCATACAGCGCCGAGCCGACGTAGCCGATCTCGATCTTGCCGATCTCACCCCGCCCGGCGCGCCGACCCAGGGTTTCGGCCTGTTCGAACCGGCGCAGCACATCGCGGGCTTCCGCCAGGAACACCTCGCCTGCGGAGGTCAGCAGCACTTCGCGCCGGCCGCGGTCGAACAGGCGCGTGCCGAGGCGACGCTCGATGTCCTGGATCTGCACGCTCAGCGTGGGAGTGGCGATCCCCAGCCGCAGGGCCGCGCGACCGAAGTGCAGTTCCTCGGCCAAGGCGACGAAGTACTCCAGGTGACGGCGTTCCATGGGCGGCATTTCGTTAGGTTCAAGCTAACGTAACCAGAAAACACCGAGAATGAAACAAACACCGATCATTGCTGGAATGGCGGTCCTCCCTTCCTGCGAGTGACCGGTGCCGCCCTCCCCTCCCTCTTCGCCTGCACGGCACACGCAGCCTGACGCGATCCTGCTGGTGGCCTCGCTGGGCTGCACGATGACCGTGCTGGAGACCAATGCCGTCGCGGTCGCACTGCCCAGCATCGCGCGTGACCTGCACGCCGGATTCGCCGATATCGAGTGGGTGATCAGTGCCTACATCCTGTCCTTCACCTCACTGCTGCTGCCCGCCGGTGTTGTCGCCGACCGCTACGGCCGCCGCCGGGTGCTGCTGATCGGCATCAGCCTGTTCGCCCTCACTTCTCTGCTCTGTGCACTGGCGCCCGGTGCCACCCTGCTCTACCTCGCGCGGGCACTGCAGGGCATCGGTGCTGCTTTCCTGCTGGCGCCCTCGCTGTCGATCATCGGCCACACCTACCACCAGGGGGCCGCCAAAGACACCGCATGGGCGTTCTGGGGCACAGCCATGGGCGTGATGATGGTGCTCTCGCCACTGATCGGCGGCCTGTTGTCCGCGCTCTGGGGCTGGCGCGCGGTGTTCATTGCGATCCTGCCGTTCCTGGGCCTGCTCGGCTACGGCACGCTGCGCTGGATACCCGAGTCGTCCGACAGCGCGGTCCGCCCGCTCGACCCGCCCGGCATCATCACCTTCAGCGTTGCCATCTTCGGCATCGTGTTCTTCCTGGTCGAAGGACTGGCAAAAGGATGGTCATCGGCGCCGGCGCTGAGCGGGCTGGGCCTGGCCATCATCATGGCCGCCGCCTTCGTCATCGTTGAGCGGGCACGGTCACATCCCATGGTCGATCTCGGGCTGCTGGCCAGTCCACGTTTCGTCGGCGCACTCATTGCCATGGTCGGCTATTCGGTCAGCGCACAGGTGATGGCGTCGATGCTGCCGCAGTACCTGCAGAACGGCATCGGCCTGGGCGTACTGGCTGCGGGTGCCGGCATGCTCCCGTTCGCTGCGGCGATGCTGCTGTTTCCCAGCGTGGGCCGCCGGCTCGGTCGCCATCTGAACAGTCCGGCGGTGCTGGCGATCGGGCTGTCGATCACTGCCGCGGGCAATGCCGTGGCCGGACTGGCCGCGTGGCAGCATCTGCCCTGGCTGGCATTCGTCGCAATGGTGGTGATCGGTGCCGGCGGCGGCATCCTCAATGGCGAGACATCCAAAGCCATCATCGGCGCGGCACCGCGCGAGCGGGCCGGCATGGCCTCCGGCATCAGCGCGACCACGCGCTTTGTCGGCATCCTGCTCGGATTCACCGTGCTGTCCAGCGCCTTGAGCCTGGGCATCCGCAACGCACTGTCGGCTGTGGGTCCCGCGCGCGATGTACTGTCGATGGCCGATGCGATCGCTACCGGCACCTTCACCGGTGCGCGCAACATGGCCTTCGCACAGGCGATCTACAGCCACGGATTTGCCAGTGCACTGTGGACGTCGGCCATTGCCGCGCTGCTGGCCAGCCTTGCGGTGTTGCTGCTGGGCCGTAGTCCCGCACAGCGATGACGCTGGAGCGCGGATTACGAAGTTGGCCGGGGCAGCCACGCTGCCCCGACCGTGGCGGCCCCGGGGAGAAGGCCGCCGATGATCGTCAGGCCGCCTTCATGGCGTGCTTGCGCGCCCGCATCACGTTGTGGCATTCCTGCACTTCAGGCAGCAGCTGGGTGACTTCCTGGCGCACGGCCGGCGGCAGTTCGTTGTCCTTCAGCACGTCCTTGAACGCGCCAAGCAGCCGGTCTTCGGACTCTTCCAGCTCGGCCACGTAACCATAGTTGGTGTCGCCGAATGCAGCGCGCACCTTGCCGTAGAACTGCTGCATCGACCCGACCATGGTGCCGTGCTCGGCGGGCTTGCCGCCGCTGGCGGCGACCGAACTGCTCAACGCGGCGACGATGCGGCCCTTGACGCCGGCAATGCGGGTGAACAGGGCCGACAGTTCGGCATCCTTCACCTTGGTCGCAGCTTCTTCGTAGAACGACTTTCCGTCCCGGGCAATCTCGATCAGGTCGTTGAGGCGATGTTCGATGGTGGACTGGGTGCTCATGGAATCGCTCCTGTGTGCTCGATGGTCTATGGAGAATGACAGCGCGAGTGCGTTGCCTTCGGGATCACTGTGGAGGTTTGAATGTGCCGGTTGGGTGAGTACGAATTGATGCATGCATCACCACCCTCAACGCGTCCTGACTCCTTCATCCCATCGCATTTCCGCGTTCACGGCATCTGAGCAGAACGCCCACGATTCACCAGGGCGCGATGACGATGATCAGCGCCACCAGCAGTGCGATGGCAAGCACCAGCAACAGCACATGCCACTGCTTCCACGTGGGTTTTGGTTTACCGGGGGTATTCATCGGATGTCTCCTGGAGTCTGTCATCGGCCCGCAGCCAGACTGAAGCAGGGCACCCCCGGTGCGCGTCGCGGTTTCGTGCATGGCTTGTGCATGAACGCTGTATCCAGCGCGCGACGATAACGCGTCCATAACGTAATCGAGTTGTAAACGGAATGTTAGGTTCCTTCCGATTCCGCACAGCGGAGTTTCAGATCGGTTTCCACGCAGCTATGCGGAAACCCATTCAACTGGATTTGGAGAGAGCCAAATGCATTACAAGTACACCCTGCTTTCCCTGGCAGTGGGCACGGCCCTGGCCGCCGCCTGGTCACCGGCCGCGCATGCGCAGGATGACGGCGACAAGACGCCGAAGAACCTCGATCGCATCCAGGTTACCGGCTCTGCCATCCGCAGCGTGGATATCGAAACGCAGCAGCCGATCATCGCCATCACCCGCACGATGATCGAGCAGCAGGGCTTCACCACGATCGCCGACCTGCTGCAGAACCTGACGTCCACGGGTGCGCCGGCGATCTCCCGCGCACGCGCATTGTCGTCCGGTGAAAATGTCGGCGGTTACTACGTCGACATCCGTAATCTGGGCGCCACGCGCACGCTGGTGCTGGTCAATGGCAAGCGCCTCGGTGCGACCACCAGCGGCCTGCAGGATCTCAGCCAGATTCCGATGAGCGCGGTGGAACGCATCGATGTCCTGAAGGACGGCGCCTCCTCGCTGTACGGTTCGGATGCGATCGCTGGCGTGGTCAACATCATCACCCGCAAGAACTACGAAGGGCTGGAAGTGTCCATGCAGCACGGGCAGTTCAGCCAGGGCGATGGCAAGGACAGCACGTTCTCGCTGGTGACCGGCGCCCGTGGAGAACGTGGCGGATACACCCTCGCACTGGAATACCAGAAGTCGGATCCGGTATTTGCCCGCGACCGCGAGTTCTCCCGGTACGGCGGCGCCGGCCCCAGTTACCCGGGCGCGGACTGGAGCAACATCAGCCAGAACGGTTCGTGGTGCGACCCGGCGCTCTACAAGTGCAACACCGGTGACGCGGTGTTCAAGACGCTCAACCGTGGCGGCGACCCGAAGAATCCGAACGACTACCACCCGATCACGCCGGCCGAGTTCGCCAACGGCAACGACCAGATGCACCTGCAGACCGGCATCGAGCGTCGCTCGCTGTTCCTCAGCACGGACTACGCGCTGAGCGGCCAGATCAAGTTCGCCGCCGACATCGGCTACAACGAGCGCACCACCGACCAGCAGATCGCGGGCTACCCGTACCAGTCGACCAAGTTCGGCACGCCCCTGGACGCAGCCAGCGTATTCAATCCGCTCGACCACGGCATCGCGTTCAATCGCCGCCTGTGGGAAGTGCCGCGCACGACCGAAAGCAAGCTGAAGTCGCTGCGCATTGCACCAAGCCTGTCCGGCTACTTCGAACTGGGCGCCAAGGCGTACGACTGGGAAGTCGGTGCGCTGTTCAACCGCAATGAAGTCACAAAAACAGGCCGTGGCGACATGAGCCTGATCGCTTCCCGGCAGGCATTGGGGCCCTCCTACCTCGATGCCAACGGTGTGGCCCGGTGTGGCACGGCGGCATCGCCGGTCACGGGCTGCCTGGCCTGGAATCCTTTGCTGCCATACGGTGTCGCGGGGGCTGGCTCTCTCTCCGATCCCGAACTGCAGCGCTTCTTGTTCCCGACGTTCAACGATACCGGCATCACCAAGACCCGCAGCTATTTCGCCAATATCTCCGGGCCAGTGATCGAACTGCCTGCCGGTGACCTGTCCGTCGCTCTGGGTTACCAATACCGCAAGGAAGAAGGCCGCTTCGTGCCCGACGCCTTTGCCCAGTCGCGCCAGAGCACGGCGCTGGGCGCGTCCACCACCTCGGGTGAGTACAGCCTCAATGAGTTCTTCGCCGAAGTGAACGTGCCGGTGCTGCGTGACCTGCCGTTCGCCAAGGAACTGACCGTGAACCTGGCCACGCGCTATTCCGACTACAGCAATTTCGGCAATACCACCAATTCCAAGGCCAGCTTCGCCTGGCGCCCGATCGAGGAATTGATGATCCGCGGCACCTTCGCCGAAGGCTTCCGCGCACCGAGCATCTCCGACCTGTATGGTGGAATGGGGACCAGCTTCGAAACCTATGTCGATCCCTGCGGCACCGGCGCCACCAACAGCGTCAACGGCAACGCTGCCTGCAACGCTGCCGGCGTCCCGCTGGGCTACCAGCAGCTGAACCAGAGCCTGAAACCCTGTGCCAGCTATCCGTGTGCCACGCCCGACGAATTCACCACCGGCTCCAACGCGAAGCTGCGACCGGAAGAGTCCAAGAGCAAGACCGTGGGCGTGGTCTGGAGCCCGCGCTGGGTCGATGGCCTGGACATCAACCTCGACTGGTATAGCTACAAGATCACCAACATGATCATCGAGGACAGCGTCGACCGCATCCTGCGTGACTGCTACGTGCTGGGCAATTCCTCGCGCTGTGGCAGCATCAAGCGCGCTGGCGATGGCCACATCACCAGCATGTTCTACGGCCTGGCCAACCTGGGCTCGATGGAAACCGAAGGCTGGGACCTGGGCATCCACTACCGCCTGCCCGAGTTCTCGTTCGGCCGCTTCACCATCGACGTGCAGAACAGCTATGTCTCCAAGTACGACGAGGAGAACCAGAACTCGGCCGGCGACACCATCATGATGGGCCGGATCGGCCGGCCGGGCATCTTCCGCCTGCGCTCGAACCTGGGTGTGAACTGGCAGCTTGGCAACTTCAGCACGCAGTACACAGTGCGCTACTACTCCGGCATGGCCGAAAGCTGCGTGCCGAACCGTCCGTGCTCGCTGCCCGATCGCTACGCCTACGGAGAACCGGATGCCCTGCGCAAGGTGGGCTCCAATGCCTTCCATGACATCCAGGTCAGCTACAAGCTGCCGTGGGACGGTACCGTGGCGCTGGGTTCGAACAACGTGTTCAACCACCAGGGCCCGATCATGTTCTCCAAGCCGTCCAGCTCCTTCCCCTACTACGGCGGCTTCGATATCGGCCGCACCGTGTACGTGAAGTACTCCCAGCGCTTCTGACGGGCATGTCCGTGCTCGTGGCCGGCGGAAGGGGAGTCCGCCGGCCACGATGCACACCACCTCCACCCAATCTCCATCGTTTTTCGACGGAATCTCCAAGGTTCCCGGCAACACTTGATGTCATGACGGCTAAGGAGCAGGACCGCATGGATCGCCACGCGCCCCGACGCTGCACACCCGTCTCCAGGTTCACCACTGAGTGTGGCGATGTGGCCGGGTTCCGACCCTCCGGACGCGCCGCCGCAAGGGAAGTACGAGATGACGACGGCAGTTCGCACCGGCCTGACCGACCTGGTCGCTGACGCGCAGCGGTACCTGCGCAGGATTCTCCCCGGGCTGGCCTCGGCAGTGCATCCACTTGCTTCATTGCACGCCATTCCCCACGCAATGGCATCGCGCTACCACCTCGCCGGACTGATGCTGTACGGGGAAACCCCCGCCATGCTCGCCGTGGCCCGCGAGCCCGGCGAATCCAGCACACGTGTGATCCAGGATGTACGCTGCCTGCGCTCTGCTGCGAATGCACTGGTGCTGTACGTCTCGCCCTATCTCACGCCGACCCAGCGCCGCTTCCTGGTCGAGAACCACATCGACTTCGTCGTCCCGCACACCCAGTTGTTCGCGCCCAGCCTGGCCATTGAGTTCCGCGACGACCCTGATCATGAGAAGAAGGCCATCTCGCTGCTGCCTTCGGCGCAGGCCGTGCTGATCCACGTGCTGCTGAGCGGCCAGTCGCGCTGGTGGTCGCCGCGCGAGATCAGTGCTGCCGCCGGCTACACCTCGATGACGGCGTCGCGCCTGTCTGCCGAACTGGTTGGTCGCGGCCTGGTTGAACGCTCCACCGGTGGCCGCGAGCGCTTCCTGAAGCTGGCCGGCAACCGCGACGAGGTCTGGGCCAGGGCGCAGCCGTTCCTGCGTTCCCCCATCCTGAAGGAAGTGGATGTCTGCTGGGGCCCGACCGCCGAGGCGCTCCGCGATGCCGGGCACCCGGCGCCGACGGCGGGCCTCGATGCGCTTGCTGACACGTCACCGCCCGCGATCGGCGGCACCCGCGCGCTGCACATCGATGCGTGGCGGTTGCTGGGTGCACTTCCCATGCCCGGCCCGGACTGCGTCCAGAGCGCACGGCTGCAGATCTGGGCCTATCCGCCGGCATTCACCAGCATCGGCGATGTGGTTGACCCGCTTTCGCTGTATCTCAGCCTGCAGGGCAAACGCGGCCATGATGCAGACGCGCTGGAACAGCGGGTGGAACAGGCGCTGAGCGGGAACACATACCCCGCATGACCGAAGCCCTAGGCGGGCTGCTCGCTCGGCACCGCAGCAGCGCGCCTGGCGCTGTACTCGGCGAATACCACGCCGGACACCGCCAGCAGGCCACCGCCCAGTACCCAGCCACTGAGCGATTCGCCCAGCAGCAGCACGGCCAGCGCGGCGGTCACGATCGGCACCAGGTTGAAGAAGCCAGAGACGCGCGCAGCGCCCAGGCGTGAAAGTCCGGTCATCCAGGTCAGCGGCGCCAGGATCGAGGCACAGACCGCCGCGAAGCCGATGCAACCAACGGCGGTCAGATTGCTCACCCCGGTACCGACCAGCAACTGCAGTGGCAGCAGGATCAGCGAGGCCGCCGTGGCCTGCAGGAACAGCGACTCCAGCACCGACAGCGGAATCTTCCAGCGCTGCATCAGCACGTTGTAGGCGGCGAAGGCCAATGCGCCGATCAGCATGATCGCGTCTCCGCGGTTCAGGCCCTGCGCCGCCAACCGTGCCAGGTCGCCCTGCGATACCACCGCCACCACGCCGGCGGTGGAGATCACCGCGCCAAGAATGGAAGTACCACGCACCGGATGGCCCATGAACACGCGTGACAGCGCCAGCGCGATCAACGGAATCAGCGCCTGGATCACCCCCATGTTGGTGGCCGAGGTGAAGTGCGCCGCATGGTAGGCCAGGCACTGGTACATCACCCCACCCAGGCAGCCCAGCACCAGGAAGCGCCCGAGGTTGGCGCGCACGGTCGGCAGATTGCCGCGCAGCCGCGGCAGCGCGAATGGCAGCAGGACCACCGCCGCGACCAGCCAGCGGAAGAAGCCGATATCGATGGGACCGACCGAGCCCGAAGCAAGCTTGGTCACGATGGTGTTCGCGCCCCACAGCAGGCAGGCGAAGATCGGGAAGAGATAGTTCACGCGTGCAGGTGTACGTGGGGGAATGGCCAGCGTACGCTTGGCGTATATTGAGGACATCCCGAAAATGCGCCACCCCGACCCCGGCTTGCGGCAATCGATGGAGCCGATCCCCACCTTCCGCCAGCTGCCCGGCCCGATCTACTTCCGGCAGGGCGCGATGGAGCCCACGGACTGGGGCACGCACAGCCATCCGTGGGGTCAGTTCAACTTCGTCGCGCAGGGGGTGATGGAGATGAAGATCGACGGCGAGTGGATGGTGTCGCCGCCGCACTACGCGATCTGGATTCCAGCAGGAATGGCGCACTATTCACGCAACCGCTCGCAGCTGGCCTACCGCTCGGCCTATCTGTCGGCGGCGCTTTCACGCCGGCTGCCCACGCGTTGCAGTGCGCTGGAAGTCAGCCCGCTGCTGCGCGAACTGCTGCATGAACTGGCACGACAGGGCGTGACCGATCCGCAGACACCGGTCCAGCGGCGCATGGCCGCCGTGGTGATCGACCAGATCGTCAATGCCGCTGTGCTGCCCAGTTTCCTGCCGATCGCCAGCAGCGATACCTTGAAGCAGGTGATGGCGTACATGGAGAAACACCTGTCGGCGACCGAATCGGTTGCCGAGATCGCGCGGCGGCACCACATGAGCGTGCGCAAGCTGGAGCGCCTGGCACGCAGCGAACTGGGCATGTCGCTGGGCGACTGGCGTGGGCGGGTGAAGTTCGTGCGCGCCACCGAGGCGCTGTGTACACGCCGGCCGATCAGCCGGATCGCCGAAGAGCTGGGCTATTCCGGCGTCAGCGCCTTCGCCGAGATGTTCAAGCGGCACGCGCAGTGCACGCCGGATCAGTACAGGAAGCTGCATCGGGCGGGGTGAGCGCGGCCTAGAGAGCGACCAGCAGGTCCACAAGCAGCCCCGGCAGGAACAAGGCGGCCAGAACGCTGGCCAACAGGATCAGCAGGACCTTCGCCGTCAAGGGGCGACGGCGCGGATTGCTGAAGTACAGGTGCAGATCGCGCAGTTCATCTTCCAGCTCCTTCCGCACGCCTGCGCTCTGTGCAACGGGTTCGAGCAGCTGTCGCTCAAGCGCCTTCAGGCGCTTCATCAGTTCACGCGGCGGTGTAGCCCGCAGGATCAGCTGATTGAGCTCCTGGAGCCGGTGCGCCTGCGGCATCAGCGCTGCCACGAGATCATCCGGCGGAAGCCGTGAGACCCGTCGCTGGGCATCCGCATCCATCTCAGCCTGCAGCACATCGCGTTGCCGCTGCAGTTCGGCCAGGGAGGTGCGGCGCTGCCACATGAGGAGGCACAGGATTGATGGGTGGCGGGCAGTGTATCGCCCGGCGCCCCGGGAAGGTTGTCGATTTCCCGCCCCATCGTTCGTCGGAGAAGGAAAGGCGGGTCTTTCAGCCTGCAGGAGTGCCCCGATGTGCCCGATCCTCACCGCCTTCGCCACCTCTCCCGACCGCGGCCAGGGCCTGGCCCGTGACATGCGCGTACGCTGGGCGCTGGAGGAACTGGCCGTGCCCTATGACGTGCAGCTGCTCAGCTTTGCCGAGCTGAAGCAGCCCGTCCACCTGGCGCGCAACCCCTTCGGGCAGATCCCCACCTGGCAGGACGGCGACCAGGTCCTGTTCGAATCCGGCGCAATCGTCCTGCACCTGGCCGAACAGCATGCCGGCCTGCTCCCCGCTGATCCGGACGCACGCATGCGCGCGATCATGTGGGTTTTCGCTGCGTTGAACACGGTGGAACCGCCCATCGTCGAACGCTCGATGGCCTGGGTGCTGGAACGCGAACTACCTTGGTATTCACAGCGGCTGGTGATGCTGGACGAGCGCGTGCGGATGCGTCTCTCGCAGCTGTCTGCGTGGCTGGGCACGGCGGCGTGGCTGGATGGCGACTTCAGCGTGGGCGACCTGATGATGGTCTCGGTGCTGCTGCGCCTGAAGAGCAGCGGCCTCCTCGACGAATACCCGAAGGTGGCTGCCTATGTGGGCCGTGCAACGCAACGCCCCGCCTACCAGCGTGCGTTTGCCGCGCAGCTGCAGGTATTCCTGCAAAGCACAGACGCGCCATCACCAAAGGATGACTGAGACAGCCTCCTTCGGCATTCGAAGGTCCCCGGCCGCGCGGGAAACCGGAAGGCAGCCGTGTGGTGTATACACGGGCTTCACTGCCTGTGGGCTCCGATCGCGGGGGTCGGACACCCTCAAGGACTTCACTGTGAGCACTTCCTCGCACTCGCTCGCTTTCCTGCTTGCGCGCATCCTGCTGATGGCACTGTTCCTGGTCTCCGGCCTGGGCAAGCTTGGCGACCTCAGTGGTACCCAGGGCTACATGGAAGCAATGGGAGTGCCCGGCATCCTGCTGTGGCCGACCATCGCCTTCGAGATCGGCAGCGGCCTGTGCATCCTGCTCGGCTTCCAGACCCGGCTGGTATCGATCGTCCTGGTGGGCTTCAGCCTGGTCACCGCCTTCATCTTCCACCACAACTTCGGCGACCAGACCCAGCAGATCATGTTCCTGAAGAATCTGGGCCTGGCCGGTGGCTTCCTGTTGCTGGCCTGCACTGGAGCCGGGCGCTACAGCATCGACGGCCGGGGACGCGGCGCATAGGTACCGGCCAGCAGGCTCGCCACGCTAGCGACGGAGCTCCGCCTCCGGCGCCAGCGTGTGGACCACCTTGCCCTGCGCATCGAGGAACTCGATCGCCCCGTAGCCCTCCGGCGTGACGGTCAACCGCAGTCGCGGCCGATCCGCCTTGTCATTCAGTGCAATGGCCGGCGTTCCATCGGCGCCGACCACCAGGCCGATGCGGGTCGGCGCCTGCACACCGGGAATCAACGCATTCCCGAGCGCGGGTTCGCGTATCAGCTTCGGTGCCTGGTTGATCGAGAAGCTCACTTGGCCATCGGGAGACACCCGCCATCCGATCGCATCCATCGCCGGATGATCCAGCGCCAGCACCGCCATGCCGCCGTCGACATCAGCGGTGCCGAAACCACCGCGCTCGCTGCCCTTGTCGTCGTACAGCACCATGCCGGCCACGTTGAAGGCGCGCTTGTACTGGATGCCATCGATGATCGGCGCCGGCGTCTTCCCGGACAGCGTCATGCGGATCACGCCCTGGTCATCGACGATATCGATGCGACGCGCGGTGATGCGCTCGTTGTCGGGCGTCCCGATCCGCGTCTGCGGAGCCTTGTCCACGATCAGGCGCTGCAGGGTTTCCACCGAAGGCCGCTTGGGCGCTCCGGCATCTTCGGCCGCACGCGCCGGAATGCTGTGGAATGCAATCAGCAGGACCAGCGCGCAGGCAGGGCGCATCATGCGGCCTCCAGAGCGGCGTGCACCGGGCGCCGGCAGGCCGCCTGCACCAGCATCAGCTGTGCCACCAGGATCAGCATCGCGCAGCCGGACAGCAGCCATGGGTCGATGTACCACTGGGCATTGAAGCTGAATTCGCCGGCGGAGATTCGCTTCCAGCCGTTGAAGTGCTGCATCGCCGCGACCACGAACGCGAAACCACCCATCGCGTTCGAAAGCCACGGCACGACGATGCCACCCGGCCGTGCAGACATCATCAGTAGACCCAGCACGCCGATGACGGTGCGCTGCACGCGGCAGTAAGGGCAGACATAGGCCAGCCCACTCCATTCCACCGACCAGGCCAACAGGCTGATCAGCACCGCTGCCGCCCCCGCGACGTACAGGACCCTCGGCGCGATCGCCGTGCTGCCGTTATGTGCCATGCTGTGGCTCTCTGCGGTAAGGACCCGCGCAGGGTAGCGCGGTTGGCCCTCGTACGGTTCAGCGCAGCGGATCGGCGGCCACACCCTCGCGGGTGATCTTCACCGGCAGGATGTTCCCCTGCGCATCGAATTCCAGGCGTTCTATGGCGGTCTGCCGATGGTCGCGCGTGGTGTCACCCAGCGGCCGGCGATGGTAGACGATGTACCAGCGGTCGCTATTTGGCACCTTGATCACCGAGTTGTGGCCGGCACTGGTGGCGATGGCCTCGTCCTGCTGCAGCACCTTGCCGATGCGCTTGAAGGGCCCGGTGGGTGTATCGGCGATGGCGTAGGCCACCGAGTAATCCGGGCCACCCCAACCGCCTTCGGACCACATGAAGTAGTAGCGGCCTCCGCGCCTGAACATCAGCGGGCCCTCCACGTATTCCGGCGCCGGGGTGATCTCCTTGAACAGCAAACCATCGGTCAGCGGCAGCACGCCGGTGAAATCATCCTTCAGGCGCACGATGTTGGCGCGCTTCCAACCGCCGTAGATCATGTACCAGGCGCCATCGTCATCCTTGAAGACGAACTGGTCGATGGGCTGCGCACCATTATGGAAAGCGCCGACCAGCGGCTTGCCCAGCAGGTCTTTGTAGGGCCCTTCCGGGCGGTCGGCCACCGCCACGCCGATGCCACCCAGCTCGCTATCGGTCTTGATGTCGTTGGCGGCGAAGAAGAAGTAGTACTTGCCGTTGTTTTCCACGACGGACGGCGCCCACATCGCGCGCTTCGCCCAGGGCACGTTCCTGGCGTTCAGGACGTCGGCATGCTTTGTCCAATGCACCAGATCAGGCGACGAGAAGGCATCGAACGTAATCTGCGCATCGTAGTCCGCCGAGGTGGTCGGGAATATCCAGTAGCGATCTGCAAATACCGTCGCTTCGGGGTCGGCATACCACCCCTGCAGGATCGGATTACCCGAGGTGGCCGGCGGCGCGGCCTGCGCGCCCGTTGCCAGTGCCGCTGCCGTGCAGGCGGCCATCATCCACTTGCCCAACGCCATGCCGTGCGCTCCCCTTCTGGATGGATGGGAGCATATTAGATCGATTCAGATGCGGATTGCGAAGGCAGCCTCACCCCATGGGCGGGAAGGGGACGAAGGCCTCAGGCTTTCTTGATGACGGTGCGCTTGCCGATGCTGCTGGTCTTGCCCGCTGTCGGCCTGGCCAGGCCAGGAATCAGGAAATCGGTGACCTTGTGGCCCATCGATACCTTGGCGGCCAGCCAGCGCGGCATGCGGCCACGGCCGGTCCAGGTCAGGCGCTTGTATTCCGGATCGCGGTATTTGGCCGCGACCTTGCCGGTTTTACGGCGGGCGGACTTGCGCGCAGGTGCGGCGGTTTCTGCGGCTTCATCGCCGAAGAGTTCTTCGATGGTGTAACCAGCTTCGGCGGCAGCGGTCTTCAGCAGGCGGCGCACGGCCGCGGCCGGGCGGCGGGTGGTGATGAGCGCTTTGCGCTGTTCGGCCGCAGCCACCAGTGCGCCCAGCTCCCGAAGGCTGAGCGATTCGATATCGATAGTCATGCGGGGAAAGGTCTACTGCGGCGGGCTGGGTGTCAAGTTTGGTTTATAGGTGCAGCACTTGCCGACGGCCACCCTCTGCAGCCTGCCGGCATGAGATCGGGATAATTTGATTAGTTTCATTCTCGGCCATCCCACGGAATGACAGAATGTCATGAATCCGATCCCCCTAAATGATGATGCGTCAAGGATTAGCCGGATTCAGGAACGTCTCGATTCATGGCGATACCACAAGGAAAGAAGGATGATCTCCGGAACGCTTACTCAAGAGCATCATCTCCACGCACTTCGCCTGCACCGGCGGAAGACGGTAAAGGTGCTGGTAGGGGTCCTGCTGGCATGTGCGGTGATCGGCGTTGTCGCTCTTGCCACGGACCATCACTTCTCTGGCCTTATCCTGGTCTGCGGCGGCGTCGGTGGCGCGATCAGTGCGTTCGCCCAGTCCAGGCTGACCCTGCCCCGTCAGGTGGCCAAGATCCACCGTCAACAGGCGAGTCTGCACGCCCACTACACCTATAGCTGGGACGAAGAGTGGCTCAGCGTTGCGTCCGAGCATGTGCAGGCCAAACGGCGGTGGTCGGATTACGCCAAGGTGGGGGAGAACGAGGAAGTGCTGCTCCTCTACCACTCGGACGTCATGTTCGAGGTTCTCCCGAAAGCATGGTTCAACGGCCAGGCGCAGATGGATGAATTCCGGAGATTGGCCTCGCGCGCGGCGGGCTGAGCGTATCTACCGAACGTTTGAAACATTGCAGCTCTCCAATGAACACGTCACAGTTCGTTGCGTATAACGGAGACAGCGCATGCAAGGGAAGACTCATCACCTCAGGATGGCAGCGACAGGAATCACATTGCTACTGGCCGCCTGTACCTCCGTCGGCGACATGCGACGCACTGGACACGTCGCGACATTCTCGTCCGATCAGAATCCCTTGGCTGCGGCCACTTGCGTACGCGATGCGTGGGGAGAGGTGAGCATTGGGGGATCGCACTGGCAGTACGTCATTGAGCCCCGTTCCGATGGCTACTCCGTGTCCACTTCCAACGGCGGCGTCCCGGCAGAGTTTGTTGAGATCACCCCTCAGGCTGGAGGAGGAAGCGAGATCAAGTTCTACAGCAAGTTCCTGAAGCGCCGGCAGGCACGCTACATCGAGGCCGCCACGCAATGCGGTGCCCGCACGAAGTAGATCGAGCCCGGCGAACATCCCCGATTTCATGAGTCCTGATGGAAAGCCATCTCGCCATGACCAGCGCTCACTCACTTTCTTCGTGGATGCCACTGAACATCAATAGACGCAATAACTGCTCCAAATCCAGCATCAATAACCCTTGCTAGATGCTCTTGGACTCCGCCGGAGATCAGTGTGGTGGGCCCATCAGGATTCGAACCTGAAACCAAGGGATTATGAGTCCCCTGCTCTAACCGTTGAGCTATAGGCCCTGCGCAGCGCCACAGTGTAGTGGACCGCCCCCCCGCCCGGCTACTCAGGCATCACTGCCAACGCATTGGCCACCTGCTCCAGCCGCACCTCCGCAATCTCCGCGAAGTGCTGCATCTGGCGTAGATGCGCCTGAAAGAGCGCGACGGTTCTTCGCGCCCCTTCCAGCCCCGACTGCTTACTGCCACCAAACCCATCAACCAGTTCCGAGCCAGAAAGCGTCAGCAGCGCATCGTGCGCCGGGCGAACCCAAGTCGATCCTCGCGCTCATCCTGCAGTACCTCATCCCGGTCCAGCAGCGGCGTGAAATCGTCTCGCGGGGAATCGGGCGCGTCGTTCTCTACATCGTTCATGGCGTAGCTCCAGATACAGGACTAACCAGAGCAGCAGTGCGTACATGGCGCCTACGACCTGCTGCGCGTCTGCATCGGTGCCGGTGATGTCCGGCCCGCCCACGTGATGTGTTGAGCATCTGCCCGGCCAGACTGCGGCCGCCATTGAGTGAATTCAAATGGCATATGCGACAGGCGGCAGTTCCCCGGGGCATTGCCCGGTTCTACCGAGTGGTGAATTATGGGACGAATAGTGTTACGTAATTCCGGCACTCACCGCGTCCCAATCGCCGACGGCATTCCGCAAATCATTGTTTGGAGATGAATTCCACGCGACCTTGGAGGCTCGGTCGCCGGAATAGTGTTACGTAATCAATACGAATCCCGTTACGAATCCGCCGGCCACGCCCCACCGCCACCAAAGAAAAACCCCGCCGAAGCGGGGGTTCTTCTTGACAGAACCACTTGCCGAGCATGGGCTCGGCACTACCTGGAAATCAATCGATATCCAGGAAGCTGCGCAGCTGCTCCGAGCGGCTCGGGTGACGCAGCTTGCGCAGGGCCTTCGCTTCGATCTGGCGGATGCGCTCGCGGGTCACGTCGAACTGCTTGCCGACTTCCTCAAGGGTGTGGTCGGTGTTCATGTCGATGCCGAAGCGCATGCGCAGCACCTTGGCTTCCCTCGGGGTGAGGCCGGCCAGCACGTCGCGCACGGTTTCAGACAAGTTGATGTTGGTGGTGTTCTCGATCGGGGACTCCACGTTGGTGTCCTCGATGAAGTCGCCCAGATGGGAATCCTCGTCGTCGCCGATCGGGGTTTCCATCGAGATCGGCTCCTTGGCGATCTTCATCACCTTGCGGATCTTGTCTTCCGGCATGTCCATTTCCTTGGCCAGCTCCTCCGGCGTAGCCTCGCGGCCGTACTGCTGGAGCATCTGGCGGGAAATGCGGTTCAACTTGTTGATCGTCTCGATCATGTGCACCGGAATACGGATGGTGCGCGCCTGGTCGGCAATCGAGCGGGTGATCGCCTGGCGGATCCACCAGGTGGCGTAGGTCGAGAACTTGTAACCGCGGCGGTACTCGAACTTGTCCACGGCCTTCATCAGGCCGATGTTGCCTTCCTGGATCAGGTCCAGGAACTGCAGGCCGCGGTTGGTGTACTTCTTGGCGATCGAGATCACCAGGCGCAGGTTGGCCTCGACCATTTCCTTCTTGGCCTTGCGCGCCTTGGCTTCACCGTAGGCCATGGCACGGCTGATTTCCTTCAGCTCTTCCAGGTCCAGCTGGGTCAGCTTCTCGATGTCGATCGTCGCCTGCTGTTCGGCGATGATCTGGTCCTTCACTTCGCGCAGGGCCGACGACCACTTCTGCTTGCGCTTCAGTGCGTCTTCCACCCACTCCAGGTTGGTCTGGTTGCCTTCCCAGGAACGGATGAAGTCCTTGCGCGGCATGCGTGCAGTGACGGTGGCCAGGTTCAGCACGCGGCGCTCATGGGCCTTGATCGACGCCATGGTGTCGCGCAGCTGCTTGGTCAGCACATCGGTCAGCGGCAGCGGCAGCTTCAGGGTGACGAACACCGCCGACATTTCTTCGCGCAGGCGCGGCAGGTTCTTCTTGTCGCCCTTGGTCGCGGCCTTCTTGAAAGCGTTGAAGGCATCGCTCAGCGCCTGCATGCGCGCGGCGACTTCCTCCGGATCCGGACCGGTCGGTGCGGCTTCTTCATCGCCACCGTCGACATCGTCGTCCTCGTCCTCGTCGCCTTCGGCGTCGGCATCGGCGCTGTCATCGGCAGCGGCCGCCGGCGGTGCCGGCTCTTCATCGGTCAGATCGTTGAAGCCGACGATCACTTCGGCCAGGCGCTTCTTGCCTTCCTTGTGGGCTTCGTAGTCGGTCAGCAGCGACTCGACCGAGACCGGGAACTGGCCCAGGGCCGCCTGGACCTGCGAAAGGCCTTCCTCGATGCGCTTGGCGATGGCGATTTCGCCTTCGCGGGTCAGCAGCTCGACGGTGCCCATTTCGCGCATGTACATGCGCACCGGGTCGGTGGTACGGCCACCTTCGGTGTCGAGCGCGCTCAGTGCGGCGGCGGCTTCTTCGGCCGCGGTGTCATCGACTTCGCGGTTACCGGTGTTGCCGTCGTTGAGAAGCAGGGTTTCCACATCCGGCGCAACTTCATGGACATCGATGCCCATGCCGTTGATCATGCCGATGATGTCTTCGATCTGTTCCGGGTCGACCATGTCGTCCGGCAGATGGTCATTGACTTCGGCGTAGGTCAGGTAGCCCTGTTCCAGGCCCTTGCTGATCAGTTGCTTGATTTCGGATTGGGCAGGACGTTCGTTGGCCATGTAGTGCTCGCGCCACCGGCTAGGGAGAAATAGGGAACGTAGCATTATACCAGCCCGGGGCCCGGCCTGCCGGGCGGTGGTCCCGGCGGCCTAGGGCCTGAGAAGGAAGGTCACGGGACCGTCATTGACCAGGCTGACGACCATATGGGCACCAAATCGGCCCGTTTCCACCCCTGGCGCGTGATTTTCACGACAGATCTCGACAAATCGATTGAACCCGCGTTCAGCCTCGGCCGGCGGCGCGGCGCTGGTGAAGCTGGGCCGCATGCCCGACCGGGTGTCGGCGGCCAGGGTGAACTGGCTGACCAGCAGCAGGCCGCCGCCGGTGTCGCGCAGCGAACGGTTCATCTTCCCGGCCTCGTCGGCGAACACCCGGTAGCCCAGCAGGCGCTCGGCCATTCGCTGCAGCTGGGCCTCGCTGTCGCCCGGCTCCATGCCGACCAGCGCCAGCAGGCCCGGACCGATCTGGCCAACCGCTTCGCCCTCGACGTGGACGGCGGCCTGGCTGACGCGCTGGATCAGGACGAGCATGCGGGGGCTTCCAATGAACACGGCCGGCCACGATAGCAGCGCCCTTGGCTAAACTGGCGCCGATGAATCCGCAACGCAAAGCCCGGCTGGTCTACCGCGCCACCACCCTGTTCGCCCGCCTGCCCTGGCCGCTGCTGCGGGGAGTCGCCCGTGCCCTGTCTTGGACCTGGATCAGTCTCAACGCCCGTGAGAGCCGCGTCACCCGGCGCAACCTGGAGCTGGCCTACCCGGACCTGGAGGGCGCCGCGCGCGACCGCCTGCACCGGGAGCTGCTGCGCTCCACCGCCCTGCAGGCCATCGAAACCCTGCGACTGTGGAGCCAGGCGCCGGCCGACAACCTGCGCCTGCACCTGAAGCAGCGCCACGGCGAGGCCCTGTACGACGCGGCGCTGGCCAGCGGCAAGGGCGTAATCGTGGCGGCGCCGCACTTCGGCAACTGGGAGCTGCTGAACCAGTGGCTGGCCTCGCGCGGGCAGATCGCCATCGTCTACAAGCCACCGGAGGACGAGGCCAGCGATGCCTTCCTGCAGCTGGTGCGGGGCGGCCAGAACGTACAGCAGGTGCGTGCCGAAGGCCCGGCCGTGCGCCAGCTGTTCAAGGTGCTCAAGGACGGCGGTGCCACCGGCATCCTGCCCGACCAGCAGCCCAAGGCCGGCGATGGGGTGTTCGTGCCGTTCTTCGGCGTGCAGGCGCTGACCATGACCCTGGTCAACCGGCTGGCCGAGCGTACCGGCGCCACCGTGCTGTATGGCTGGTGCGAGCGCATCGGGCCGGACATGGAGTTCGCCCTGCACATCGAACCGACCGACCCCGCCGTGGCCGACCCGGACCCGCAGGTGGCCGCTACCGCGCTCAATGCAGGCATCGAGCGCATCGCCCGCCGCGACCCTGCGCAGTACCAGTGGACCTACAAGCGCTATACGCTGCGACCATCGGGCAGTGGCGAGGAAGACCCCTACGCGACCGAGGAACACCCGCACTGACGGCCGCTCCACTCAGGCCACCGGCCCCTGCGACCGGCGGCCGCACCACGTTGAATACGACGCCGGCGCCCCCATAGAGACTGCGATGTCCGCCTCCCCCGGTCCTGCCATGCCTGCTGCTTCTTCCCTGTTCGGCGATCCGGCCGCGATCCGCTGCGAGCGCGCGGTTTCCGAACTGCGTGCCGGTCGCCCGGTGCTGCTCCACGATGGCCAGGGCCAGCGCCTGGCGGTGATCGCGCTGGACAGCGCCACGGCCAGCAGCTTCGCTGCCTTCGCCAATGCCGCCCACGAGCGGCATTACCTGTTCCTGACCGCCACCCGCGCCCGCGTGCTTGGCGTGGAGGCCCCGCAAGGTGCGCGCCTGCCGCTGGCCGGTGTTGCCTTCGACGCCCTGCCCTCGCTGGGCTATCTGCGCGAACCGGGCCCGATGCCGGACGGCTGGAGTGCCGGTGACGCCTTCGATGCAGGCGCCGTGGAACTGGCCCGCCTTGGCCTGTTGCTGCCGGCCATGGTGGCGGTGCGCCTGGACGCCGAAGACCGCACCTTCGATGGCGCTTCCGAGGTGGCGCTGTGCGACCTCGCCGAAGGCGCAGCACATGCGGCCCACGACTACGAACTGGTGGCGCGTTCACCGGTGCCGTTGCGCGACGTCGGCATGACCACGTTCGCGGTGTTCCGCGGCGGCGTCGCCCAGCGTGACCAGGTCGCGATCGTCGTCGGCGAACCCGACCTGTCGGCGGTGGTGCCGGTGCGCGTGCACTCCTCGTGCCTGACCGGTGACCTGTTCGGCTCGCTCAAGTGCGACTGCGGCGACCAGCTGCGGCGCGGCCTGCGCAAGCTGAAGGAACTGGGGGGCGGCGTGCTGCTGTACCTGGACCAGGAAGGCCGTGGCACCGGCATCGCGGCCAAGATGCGCGCCTACGGCTACCAGCACGACGGCCTGGACACCATCGACGCCGACGCACAGCTGGGCTTCGGTGCCGACGAGCGCCGCTACGGCAGCGCGGTGGCCATGCTGCGTGGCCTGGGCATTTCGCGCGTGGCCCTGCTCAGCAACAACCCGACCAAGGCGCAGCGCCTGCGCAATGCCGGCATCGAAGTGCTGGACTGCATTCCGGTCACCGGCGAAATCACCGCCGAGAACGAACACTACCTGCGCACCAAGGCCGATCGTGCCGGCCACCTGCTGGATGTGGACGCGCTGATCCAGGCTGCCCAGTAACGCAGCCGACCTGCTACCGTCTGCGCGGTGCGGCCACGGCCGCCACCGCCCGCCCTGCCACCTGACGGAGCCCGCGTGACCGACGTTCCCCTTACTGCTCCGCCCACCGATGCCTGGCAGTCGCTGCCGCGCCGCGCCTCGCGGCTGGCCGCACTGGAAGGTGCCTTCGGTGGCCTGTTTGTGCCAGGCCTGCCGCTGGCCGCTGCATGGTGGTTCTTCGATCTGCCCGGTGGCGTGTGGGTCGCAGCCCTTGGGCTGCTGGTGGGGGCTGCATGTGGTGCGTGGCTCGGCCACCGCCGCCTGGTCCGCACCCGTTGGCGGCTGGACGCACAGGGCCTGGGCCTGCGGCGAGACCTGATGTGGCAGCTGGAAACGCGCATTCCCCTGTCGCGCGTGCAGCACCTGGACCTGCGCCGCGGGCCACTGGAACGCCGCGCCGGTCTGGCCACGCTGATCGTGCACACCGCCGGCACCCGCATGAGCGCGGTGACCGTGAGCGGCCTGGACGAGGCGGATGCCGAGCGCCTGCGCGACACCCTGTCCCATCAGCTCGACCAGGACGCCGACGCCCTGTGAGCCTGCCACCACCTCTGCCTGCAGCGCTGCCCGCCGGTGGCGAGGACCACCGCCTGCATCCGTGGTCATGGTTGTTCGTACTGTTGATGCAGCTGCGCCATTACTTCCTGCCGCTGGTCGCGCTGCTGGTGTTCGGCCAGCGGGGTGACCACGACCCGATGTGGGCGCAGCTGATTCCGCTGACGGCGATTGCCGCACTGGTACTGGTGTCGGTGCTGCAGTACCTCAGCTACCGCTACCGCATCGGCAGCGATGCGATTACCGTGCGCAGCGGTCTGCTGGCGCGCAACCGGCGCGAGATTCCGTTTGCGCGCATCCACAACGTGGAGGTCCGGCAGAACCCGCTGCACCGCCTGTTCGGTGTGGCCGAGCTGCGCCTGGAATCGGCCGGCGGCGTGCGTCCAGAAGCCGAAATGCGGGTGCTGAAGCTGGACCAGGCGCTGGCGCTGGAACGACTGGTGCGCCAGCGCGGGCAGGCGCCGCAGGCCGCCGACGTTGTCGCCGCCGCCTCGATCACCGAGGCCGACACCGAACAGGTACTGCTGCGCCTGTCGAGCTGGGACGTGGTGCGCATGGGGCTGCTCTCCAACCGTGGCTGGGCGCTGGCGATCGCCGCGTTCGGTGTCCTGTTCCAGACCGTCCCGCGGCCGGTGATGGACGATGCCCTCCAGCGCGGTGGACGCGAGGCCTTCGGCTACGCCAGCCACCTGCACCCCGGCGTGGCCGGCGCGTTCCTGCTGCTGGCTGCGGCTCTGTTGCTGGGCTGGCTGGCGCTGCGCGTGTTGTCGGTGGTGCTGACCCTGCTGCGCTACCACGGCTTCACCCTCAGCGAGCAGGATCGCCGCCTGACCGTTTCGGCTGGCCTGCTCAGCCGCACCCGCAGCAGCGTGGCGCGCCGGCGCATCCAGGCCTGGACGCTGCGCGAAGGTACGTTGCAGCGCTGGTTCGGACTGCGCCAGCTGCGCATCGACAGCGCCGCCGGTGGCCCTGCGCGCGATGAGGACCGCGCCCTGCGCGAACTGGCACCGCTGGCGTCAAGTACGCGTTGCGAGCAGCTGGTGCAGCACCTGCTGCCACAGTTGCAGTGGCCACCCGCGCAGTGGCAGTCCATTCCGCAGCGCGGCTGGTGGCGGCTGTGCCTGGGCGCGCTGCTGCTGGTGCCGCTGCTGGCTGCGGCCGCGTACTGGCGCTGGGGCCCATGGGGCCTGCTGGTGCTTGCGTGGCTGCCGGTGGCGCTGCTGGTCGCGCACCGGCAGATGGCGCGCATGGGCTGGTCCCTGGACGAGCACTATGTGGCGGTGCGCGGCGGCTGGTGGAAGCGCTGGTGGCGCTGGGCCGAGCTGGACAAGGTGCAGGGCCTGCGCCTGCAGCGCTCGCCGCTGGACAGGCTGCTGGGCACCAGCAGCCTGCAGCTGGATACCGCCGGCGCGCATGGCGATGTGGCGCTGACCCTGCACCATCTGCCGCAGGCACAGGCGCAACAGGTGATGGAGCAGCTGGCCGCAGCACTCGCGCGGCGCAAGCTGCGCTGGTGACGGCGGGGCCGGATCCCGGCCGCGCATCCACGCATGGCGTGGATCTACTGTAGCGGGGGGGGGGGGGGGGGGGGGGGGGGGGGGGGGGGGGGGGGGGGGGGG
>NZ_JBQEMR010000028.1:39539-46470 GCF_052045015.1 Stenotrophomonas sp. 22692 | reverse complement strand
GGGGCGTGAGCCGCATGGATGCGGCGACCGAGCTTACAGGGACGTACTTGCAGCGGCCCCCGCAACCGGACCCACCCCGCCATTCGGCTGTTGCCGTTGCCTCTGCGGGTGCAGGGCGCAGCCCTGCAGCCCCCCCTTCCCTGAGCATTCCACGTAGTGGTTTGAGCGCCGCGCACACGCCAGCCACGGCACGCTAGGCCAACGGAACCACCCGTCATCCACCGAGAACCACCATGACCCTGCGCCACCTGCCCCTGCGCTCCGCCCTGCTGCTGGCCCTGTCGTCCCTGCCGCTGGCCGCGCTGGCCGAGGCTACTTCACCCGCCCCCACCCAGCAGGTGCCTGGCGTCTATCACCAGCGCGTCGGCGCACTGCAGGTCACCGCCCTGTTCGACGGCGTGGTCGCGCTGGGCCGGCAGGAAGTGGTGGACGTGCCGCCGACGCTGGTCAGCCGCCTGCTGGAAGGCCGCTACGTGCCTGAGGACAAGAAAGGCCTGCAGACAGCGATCAACGCGTTCCTGATCCGCCAAGGCAACCACCTGACCCTGGTCGATACCGGCACCGCGCAGTGCTTTGGCCCCGGCCTGGGCCAGGTGCTGGGCAATCTGCGCGCCTCCGGCGTGGACCCGGCCGAGGTGGACGAGGTGCTGCTGACCCACGCCCATCCGGACCATCTGTGCGGGGTGCTCGACGCGCAGGGCAAGCCGGCCTATCCCAATGCCACGGTGTGGCTGTCCAAGGCCGATGCCGATTACTGGCTCAACCCGGCCAGCGAGGCCACCGCACCGAAGGGCGTGCGCTTCGCCTTCCCGTTGGCGCGCAACGCGGTGGCGCCGTACCAGGCCAGCGGCCACCTGCGCACCTTCAGCCCCGGCGATGCCCTGCCCGGTGGCGCGGTGGCGATGGACACCCATGGCCATACGCCCGGCCATGTCTCCTACCGGTTCGACAGCCAGGGCGAGTCACTGCTGGTATGGGGCGATGTGCTGCACTTCCATGCGGTGCAGTTCGCGCACCCGGAGGCGGCATTCGAGGCCGATTCGGACCGCAAGGCGGCCATCGCCAGCCGTCGCGGGCTGCTGCAGCAGGCCACCGTCAACGGTTGGTGGGTGGCCGGTGCGCACCTGCCGTTCCCCGGCCTGGGCCATGTGCGTGGCGAGGGCAAGGCCTATGCGTGGGTGCCGGCGGAGTATTCGCCGTTGAAATGAGCCGATGAGCCCTTGTAGAGCCGAGCCCATGCTCGGCAACCTGGGCCTGGCCGCGCTGCGCGCGGCAGCCGAGCGTAGGCTCGGCTCTACAGAAAGGCAGGGGATGCCTTACTCCAGCCCCAACCAGCCGCCGATCACGCCGCGGGCTTCGTCCACACCGGTACGGTCTTCGCCGGAGAACACCTGCACGCTCACGCTGTCGCCATAGGCCGATTGCAGCTCCTTGCGCACCTTCTGCAGGGACTGCATCTGCTGGCTGCGGCTGAGCTTGTCGGCCTTGGTCAGCAGCGCGTGCGCCGGCAGGCCACGCTGCACGGCATAGGACAGCATCTGCCGGTCGTAGTCCTTCAGCGGATGGCGGATATCCATCACCACCACCAGGCCCTTCAAGGCTTCGCGGGTGCGGAAATACCTGTCGATGAAGGCCTGCCAGTGCGCCTGCAGGTCCAGCGGCACCTTGGCGTAGCCGTAACCGGGCAGGTCGACCAGATGCGCTTCCGGGGTGACCTGGAAGAACACCAGCTGCTGGGTACGGCCGGGGGTCTTGGAGACACGGGCCAGGGCGTTCTGGCGGGTCAGCGCGTTGAGCGCACTGGACTTGCCGGCGTTGGAGCGGCCGGCGAAGGCCACTTCGGCCCCTTCGTCGGGCGGCAGCTGCCGCACGTTGTGGGCCGAAAGGTGGTAACGGGCGCGTTCGATGAGCAATGACATGTGCCTAGGATCGCATGTTGCGGCGCCGCGCGCCCGTGCCGGCGGCCGTTGCGGGCATTTTGCTGCAGTGCTGCGTTGACCGTGCGAGGAAACGGCGTTGATAATCCGGGCGACGCCGGCGGCCACCGCCCGGCCCGGTCCATACGGAGCTTCAGCATGCGCCACGCTCGCGTTCTTGCCGTATCCGCCCTTGCCACTGCTGTAGTCGTTGCCGCTGCTGCGTTCGCGCAGACCACGTTGACCCCGCTGCCCGACAACGGGCCGATCCGCACCGCCTCGCTGGAAGTGGATTTCAGCAAGACCACCTGGGGTGACGCCAAGGCCGGCCAGACCAAGGCCTCGGCCTGCGCGGCCTGTCATGGCGCCGATGGCAATTCCACGGTGGAGATGTACCCGTCCATCGCCGGCCAGAGCGAACGCTACGTCGCCCAGCAGATGGCCCTGATCGCCAACGGCCAGCGCAGCTCCGGTGCGGCGGTGGCGATGGTGCCGTTCGTGCAGAACCTCACCCCGCAGGACATGCGCGACATCGGCGCGTTCTTCGCCACCCAGAAGGCCACCGCCGGCATCGCCGATGACACGGCGGTCACCGACGGCCCCTACAAGGGCATGAAGTTCTACGAGATCGGCCAGCAGCTGTACCGCGGCGGCGACGCCAAGCGCGGCCTGCCGGCCTGCATGGCCTGCCACGGCCCCAGCGGCGCCGGTAATCCCGGCCCGGCCTATCCGCACATTGGTGGCCAGCACGCCAGCTATGTCGCGCGCCGCCTGCAGGAATACCAGGCCGGCCAGACCAACGAAACCGACAAGGCGCACTTCCAGATCATGGCCACGGTCGCGCAGAAGCTGAGCGAGCAGGAGGTGCAGGCACTGTCGAGCTACCTGCAGGGTCTGCACAACAAGGCCGACGACGTGGCCGTTGCCACCACGCCGGCACAACCGGCTGCCGCCCCCTGACCACCATTGGTCGGCCGGGGCCGCCACCGCGGCCCTCGCCTGCGGTATGTTTCCTTCACGCCGGCGACCGCGCCGGCGTTGCTTTTTTCAACGGAGATGCGTGTCGATGAGGTTGATTTCCCGCCTGCTGTTGTCTGTGCTGGTGCTGCTGCCGCTGGTAGCCTGCGCCGCAACCCCTGCCAATGCCCCGCTGGTCGAAGGCAAAGACTACGAGCGCATCGCCCAGCCGGGCCCGTTCCAGCCGCTGGCCGGCAAGATCGAGGTGGTCGAAGTCTTCGGCTACACCTGCCCGCACTGCGCCCGTTTCGAGCCGCAGCTGGAAGCCTGGGCAGCCAAGCTGCCGGCCGACGTACGCTTCACCCCGGTTCCGGCGGCCTTCGGCGGCGCCTGGGACGCCTGGGCCCTGGCCTACTACGCCGCCGACGAAGTCGGCGTGGCCAAGCGCAGCCACGGCGCCGTGTTCAAGGCCCTGCACCAGGACGGCTCGCTGCCGATGCAGAACGTTTCGGCCGATGAGCTCGCCACCTTCTACAAGGCCTACGGCGTGACCCCGGACCGTTACCTGCAGGCCCTGCGCGGCGATGCCGTACAGAAGAAGGTCGATGCCGCCCGCGCGTTCGCCCAGCGCACCAGGATCCCGGGGACCCCGGCGCTGATCATCAACGGCCAGTACCTGGTGCGTGGCGACAGCTTCGACGACCAGCTGCGCATCGCCTCGGCGCTGATCGCTCAGGCCCGCGCCGCCCGCGGCCGCTGAACCAACACCCACCACCGACACGGCGCTGTCGCCGCCGCGTGTCATCATTTCCCCCTGGCCGGCGCATGACGCCGGCCCCACCTTTCCAGATGCTGGAGACGTTTCCATGAAGATCCGTTACGCCCTCGCCCTCGCAGCGCTGCTGCCAATCCTGGCTGCCTGCAAGGCCGACGACGGCAGCACCAACACCACCGCGGCCCCGGCCGAACCGGCTGCAGCTCCGGCGACCACCGAACCGGCTGCGCCGGCCGCGGGTACCGAAGGCGCCGCACCGGCCGCTGCCGAAGGCGAGAAGGCCGCGGCTGAAGCCGCCCCGGCCGCTGCACCAGCCCCGACCACCGCCGCGCTGACCGGCCCGGCCCCGGTGGAAGGCGCCGACTACCAGGTGATCCCGAACGGCCAGCCGTTCCAGCCGGCCGCCGGCAAGATCGAAGTGACCGAGATCTTCGGCTACGTCTGCCCGGCCTGCGCCGCGTTCCAGCCGCTGGTCGGCCCGTGGAAGGCCGGCCTGCCGAGCGATGTGAACTTCGTCTACGTGCCGGCCATGTTCGGCGGCACCTGGGACAACTACGCCCGTGCCTTCTACGCCGCGCAGACCCTGGGTGTGCAGGAGAAGACTCACGAAGCCCTGTACGCTGCCATCCATTCGCAGAAGACCCTGAAGGGTGAGCGCGGCACCGATTCGGTTGACGACATCGCCAAGTTCTACGGTGCCTACGGCGTGGATCCGAAGCAGTTCGCCGCCACCATGGGCAGCTTCGCAGTGAATGCCAAGACCAACTCGGCCAAGCAGTTCGCCCAGCGCAGCCAGATCAGCGGCACCCCGTCGATCATCGTCAACGGCAAGTACCTGGTGAAGGGCAAGAGCTTCCCGGACATGCTGCGCATTGCCGACCACCTGATCGCCCGCGAACGCGGTGCGGCCCAGGCTCACTGATCCAAGAGAAGCGTTTCCCGGCCGTGAATTCCCCCCGTACACGGACCCTGCGCTTGCTGACGGCCAACATCCAGGCCGGCTCAAGTACCCGCCGCTACAGCGACTATGTGACCCGCAGCTGGTCACATGCGCTGCCGGCGGGTCGCAAGCGCAGCAGCCTGGACGCGATCGCCACCCTGGCGCGCGAACATGACATCGTCGGCCTGCAGGAGGCCGACCCGGGCAGCCTGCGCTCGGGCTTCACCAACCAGACCCATTACCTGGCCCAGCGTGCCGGCTTCAACTACTGGAGCCACCAGCCGAACCGGCGCATGGGTGGGGTCGCCTCCAGCGCAAACGGCCTGCTGAGCAAGCTGGAACCGGTGGAAGTGCAGGACCACGCCCTGCCCGGCCGCATCGGCGGGCGCGGCGTGCTGCTGGCCAAGTTCGGCGATGGCGCCGACGGCCTGGCGGTGGCGGTGGCCCATCTGTCGCTGGGTGCAGGCTCGCGGATGTCACAGCTGGGCTTCATCGCCGAGCTGTTGTCCGACCACCCGAACGCCGTGTTGATGGGTGACTTCAACTGCCTGGCCGAGCGCCCGGAAATGCAGGTGCTGTACCAGAAGACCCGGCTGCAGCCCCCGGGCTGCATCGTGCCGACCTTCCCCAGCTGGCGCCCCGACCGCGCCATCGACCACATCCTGGTCAGCAGCGGCCTGCAGACCCGCGCCGTGGAGGCCGTTCCGGCCGCCTTCTCCGATCACCTCGCCCTGGCGATGCAGATCGACGTCCCGGCTGACGCCCTGCGCTGAACGCTCCTGGTGGGTGCCAATCTTGGTTGGCACGCCGCTCTGGTGGGTGCGGACCGTTGGTCCGCACGCTCTCTGCCGCTACCCGGCCTGCACCACCGGCACCTTCAACCGCCGCGCGGTCATCGTGCTGCCCACCGAGGCCAGCACCGTGCAGCCGATCGCCAGCCACTGCAATCCATGCAGGTGCTCGTGCAGCAGCAGCATCGCCCACAACGCGGCCACCGCCGGTTCCATGCTGATCAGGATGCCGAACGTTTCCTTCGGCAGGCGCTTGAGCGCCATCATCTCAAGCGACATCGGAATCGCGCTGGAGACCAGCGCCACCAGCAGGCCGGCCGCCAGGATCTTCGGCTCGAGCAGCGCGGCGCCGGCATGCACCACGCCCACCGGCACCACCACCAGCGACGCGGCCAGCAGCCCCAGCGAGACCGAGTGCCCAGCGTGCAGATGACCGGCACGCTTGCCGAACACGATGTACAGGCCCCAGCACGCCGCTGCGCCCATCGCATACAGCACGCCAGCCGGATCCAGCGCCGGGCCACCGCCCAGCGGCAGCAGCAGCAACAAACCCACCACCGCGCAGCCCACCCAGACGAAGTCGATGGGGCGTCGTGACGACAGCATCGCCACCGTCAGCGGCCCGGTGAACTCGATGGCCACCGCGATGCCGAAGGGAATCGTGCGCAGGGCCATGTAGAACAGCAGGTTCATCAGGCCCAGGGTGAGCCCGTAGCGCAGGATGGTGATCGCGTCCACGCGGCTGGTCTTCCAGCGCCATGGCCGCCAGAACATCAGCAGCAACAGTGCCGAGAAGCCCACACGCAGCGCGCTGGTGCCCTGGGCGCCGATCAGCGGGAACAGGTGTTTTGCGTAGGAGGTGCCGATGGCCAGCGAGGTGACCGAGCCGAGCACCGCCAGCGCCGGCAACATCGGCGCGAGTCGTGAGGTCTGCATGCGCAAAGTCTATTGCGCCGGCGCCGAGCACTTGGCTCAATTGACAGCCTGTTCGTGCAACTTCTGCTCGCCATGGCCATCGCTCCCGTGCTCGACAGCTTCGACCGCGCCATCCTCGACCTCCTGCAGCGGAATAACACCCTGCCGCAGCGCGAAATCGCCGAGGCCGTGCACCTGTCCACCCCGGCCGTGCAACGCCGCATCAAGCGCCTGCAGGACAGTGGCGTGATCGCCGCCAACGTGGCGGTGGTCGCCGCAGCCAAGGTTGGGCGACCGCTGACCATCATCGTCGAGGTGCGCGTGGTCAGCGAGCAGCGCGAACGCGTGGCGCCGTTCAAGCGCCGCGTGCAGGACGACCCGGCCGTGCAGCAGTGCTACTCGATCACCGGCGATGGCGATTTCCTGCTGCTTTCGGCGGCGTCGATGGAGGAGTACGAAGCGATCACCGAGCGCCTGTTCGGTGGCGATGACAACATCGAGCGCTTCCGCACCTCGGTAGCACTGGGCACGCTGAAGCGGAGTTTCGAGGTTCCGCTGCTGCCGGTCCTGTGGGGGGGGGGGGGGGGGGGGGGGGAGGGGGGGGGGGGGGGGGGGGGGGGAGGGGGGAGGGGGGGGG
>NZ_JBQEMR010000028.1:36522-39529 GCF_052045015.1 Stenotrophomonas sp. 22692 | reverse complement strand
AAAAAAAAAAAAAAAAAAAAAAAAAAAAAAAAACAACCCACCCCCCCCCCCCCTCTACACTCCGAAACCATGAGCACATCGCCCTCCCACGCCCACCGCCTGCGCCGCTGGTTGCTGCGCGGCCTGTGGCTGGCCATTGCCGTCGTTGCGATGATGGCGTTGTGGAACAGTCCCTGGGCCGCCGCACCGAAGATGCTGTGGACACTCGCGCGGATGCCGCCGGCCACGCAACTGCCGGTGCCAGTGGACGGCGTGCGGCCACGCCAGATTGCCGATACCTTCGGTGCGCCGCGAGGCCGTGACCGCTCGCACGCCGGCATCGACATCTTCGCCAGCCGTGGAACGCCAGTGCGCAGCGCCACGGTCGGTGTCATCGCGGATGTCAGCGAACGTGGGCTCGGCGGGCGCCAGGTGTGGGTGATCGGGCCCGGACGCGAGCGCTACTACTACGCGCACCTGGAAAGCTGGGCCGAGGACCTGGCGCGTGGCCAGGTGGTCCAGCCCGGCGACCTGCTCGGCCATGTGGGCGACAGCGGCAACGCCAAGGGCACGCCCCCGCACCTGCACTGGGGCATCTACGGCGCAGACGGCGCCCGCGACCCGCTGCCACTGCTGCGCTGACCGCCATTGCGCACCCGCGCATCGATCTGTTCATGATTTGTAAATAGGAATAGTTCGTATTACCATTTCTTTCGTTTCCGGTGGTGCCAGGACGGCCTGCCCGTCCTCTCCCTACCCGTAGCGCCTCGCCTCCTGGATGCCGGCCGATCGCGCGTGCTCGCCCAGGACCCCCATGAACCGTTCCGCCTTCCGTACCCCGCCGCCGCAGCGGCTGTCCGTTGCCGTGTTTGCCGTTCTCTGCGCCGTGGCCCCGGCCGCCTTCGCCGACACCGCCGCCGACCCGACCACGCTGGACAAGGTCGTCGTCAAGGGCGAACGCGCCGAAGGCTACTCGGTGCGCCGCACCTCGGCCGGCACCCGCTTCGACCTGGCGCCGCGCGAGATCCCGCAGTCGGTCAGCATCATCAGCCACCAGCGCATCGAAGATCAGAAGCTGGACGACATCATCGACGTGCTGGCCAACACCACCGGCGTCACCAGCACCCAGTCCGACAGCGAGCGCACCGAGTTCTATGCGCGCGGCTTCTACATCGATGCCTACCAGTTCGATGGCCTGCCGACGCAGATGGTGCAGAACTGGAGCTACGGCGATTCTGGCCTGGACCTGGCGCTGTATGACCGCGTGGAAGTGGTGCGCGGTGCCACCGGCCTGCTCAGCGGCGCCGGCAATCCGTCGGCGTCGGTGAACCTGATCCGCAAGCATGCCGACAGCGCCGAACTGACCGGCAGCGTCTCGGTGAACGTCGGCAGCTGGGGCCGCACCCGCACCACCGTGGACGTGGGCAGCGCGCTCAACGCCAGTGGCACGGTGCGCGGCCGCGTAATCGGCAGCTACCTCGACACCGACGGCCAGATGGACCGCTACAACCAGCGCAAGACGCTGGGCTACGCCGTCATCGACGCCGACCTGACTCCGGACACGCAGCTGAGCGTGGGCTACGACTACCAGCAGAAGCGCGCCAATGGCGCGACCTGGGGCGGCTTCCCGATGTGGTACGCCGATGGCAGCCCGACGAACTATCCGACCTCGTTCAATCCGTCGCCGGACTGGACCTACTGGGACACCACCAGCAAGCGTGCGTTCGCCACCCTGCAGCATGCCTTCAGCAATGGCTGGAAGTTCAAGATCGGCGCCACCCACGACCGCACCAAGGCCGACGACAAGCTGTTCTATCCGGCCTATACCGCATTCAACAAGACCACGGGCGCCGGCATCACGCCGATGGCCGGCTTCTACAACACCGAGCGCAAGGTCGACGGCATTGATGGCTACATCGACGGTCCGTTCCAGCTGTTGGGCCGCGAACACCAGTTCATGGCCGGCCTGAGCTACAACAAGCGCGAATTCGCCAACCATGGTGACTTCCAGATGGGCGGTCCCGGCACCGGCTGGAATCCCTTCAGCTCCTATCTCGACTGGACCGGCAACATCGCCCAGCCGAACTGGAACCCGCTGGCGCTGGCCAGCCAGGGCACCATCACCCAGAAGGCCGGCTATGCCGCCGCGCGCCTGTCGCTGGCTGATCCGCTGAAGCTGATCCTCGGTGCGCGCTACACCCACTGGAAGAGCGAAGGCGAGAACGACGACCGCGAGCACAAGGTGACCACCCCGTACGCCGGCCTGGTGTATGACATCAACGACACCTACTCCGCGTACGCCAGCTACACCGAGATCTTCCAGCCGCAGACCGCGCGCGACCGCAACGACCGTTATCTCGATCCGGTAGACGGCAAGAGCTACGAGGTGGGCGTCAAGGGCGCCTGGTTCGACAACCGTCTGAACGCCTCGTTGGCGGTGTTCCGCATCGAGCAGGACAATGTCGCCCAGGTCACCAGCGAACCGATCATCGGCCGCCCGGGCGAGTTCGCCTCGATCGCTGCGCGCGGCACCGTGAGCCGTGGCTTCGAGTTCGAAGTGAACGGCGAACTGGCCCCGGGCTGGAATGCGACCTTCGGTGCTTCGCGCTATGTGGCCAAGGACATCAACGGTGCCGACATCAACACCAACCTGCCGCAGACCGCGCTGAAGCTGTTCACCAGCTACACCCCGCAATCGCTGCAGGAATTGACCGTCGGCGGCGGTGCCAACTGGCAGAACCGCATCTACTACGCCGCACCGGTGGTGGGCCGCTTCGAACAGGAAGGGTATGCGCTGGTCAGTGCCTTCGTGCGCTACCGCATCTCGCCGGAGTTCAGCGTGCAGGCCAACCTCAACAACCTGCTGGACAAGAAGTACTACTCGCAGATCACCGGCTACGGTGCGTACGGCGATGGCCGGAATGGCTCGCTGACGTTCACCTGGGCGTTCTGATCAGGCGCGGGGCACGATCGCCCCGCACCTGTAGAGGAGGAGGGCCGCCTTGTTGGTTTTTCTTTTTTGTCGCGG
>NZ_JBQEMR010000028.1:25612-36512 GCF_052045015.1 Stenotrophomonas sp. 22692 | reverse complement strand
TATCCCCTCCCCCCCTCTTCCCTCTCTCCTGCCTCCCCCCCCCCCCCCCCCTCTACACCAGCAAGGCAGCGCCGGAACTGACCGGCACTGCCACCGTTACATCAGAAGCGCAGGTCCGCGCGCAGGTACCAGTAGCGGCCACGCGGGATGTCATAG
Source organism: Stenotrophomonas sp. 22692 (assembly GCF_052045015.1). Classification (NCBI taxonomy): domain Bacteria; kingdom Pseudomonadati; phylum Pseudomonadota; class Gammaproteobacteria; order Lysobacterales; family Lysobacteraceae; genus Stenotrophomonas; species Stenotrophomonas sp. 22692. Next base: position 36,356 of record NZ_JBQEMR010000028.1, on the reverse strand, counting down.
GTCGAAGCGTCGTAACCGTTCAACGAGCACGACAGGCAGATCGGCGGATCCTTGTCGAACACGTTGTTCAGGCCGGCCGTCAGCTGCAGCCCCTTCATCCAGTCGATCTTGTAGCCCACCTGCATGTCATGGAAGGTGGTGGCCGACAGCGTATTGGTGCCCGCAGCCTGGTTGCTGCAGACCGGGAACACGGAAGCGTCACCGCAGTTCTCGGTCAGTTCGGAGATATGCCGCACGGTCCAGTTGGCGCTCCAGCGATCCAGCGTCCAGCCGATGCTGGCATTGCTGGTCCATTCCGGAATCGAGCTGTCGGCCACTTCCACGCCCGGCTTCTGCGGCTGCTTCTGGCCCGCCGCACCGGTGGCTTCGTAGCGACCCACGAAGGTGTTCTTCCAGCCCAGCTTGAACTGACCGATCGAGCTCTGCGGCAACGTCCAGAACAGATCCACATCCCAGCCATCGGTCTTGATCGAACCCAGATTGGTCAGCCGGTTGTTGAAGCTGCTGACCGCGCCGGTGCTGGCACGGGTGATGCCGTTGCAGTAGATCGGGTCCAGCGTGTCCACGCACAGGTCCAGCTGGGTCTGCGCGTTGATTGCCTGGATCGCGCCGTCGATGGCATGGCGGTAGAAGGTCACTTCCACATCGAAGCGCTCCGACCACGAACTGTTGCTGCCAAACCATGGGCTCCACACGAAGCCTGCGCTGAAGCTGCGCGAGCGTTCCGGATCCAGCTCGCGGTTGCCGCCAGTGGTCACCGAGATCTGCGAGTTGGCCTGCTGGAACCCGGCCGGTACGCCCAGCGCAGCACAGTTGGCCGCGCTGCCACGCGGCGGCGTACCGCCCAGGCCCACCGAGCACGGATCGAACAACTGCAGGTCGGCACGCGCGGCCGAGCCGTACAGCTCACCGATCGATGGTGCACGGAAGCCTTCGGCATAGGTCGTGCGCAGCACGAAGTCATCGGTGACCTGCCAGCGCAGGCCGTACTTGGGCGTGAATTCACCACCGAAGGTGGAGTAGTCCGAGTAGCGCCCGGCCAGGCTCAGATCCAGCTTCTTGCCGAAGGTCGAATCGGCGAAGATCGGCACGCTCAACTCCAGATACGCCTCGTTGACGTCATAGGAACCCGAGGTCGGCTGCGACGGCACGCCGTTGTAGTGGCCGGCCACCGTCAGCGGATCGGGCTGGTACGAACCCTCGTACTTGCGATACTCGAAGCCGGTAGCGAACGACACCGGGCCGGCCGGCAGCGTGAACAGGTCGCTGGACAGGTTGGCGGTGAACAGGCTCAGTTCGTTCTGGCTGCGGTCACGCACCACCGGCTGGATCCACTTCAGCATGTCCGGGGTGATCGAACCGACACCGCCGAAGATGTTCAGCGGCACGCAGCCCGGCGTCGCCGCACAGACCGACGGATCGCCCAGCGCCATGTTGACGTTGTAGATGTTGTAGCTACCGTAGTTGGTCTGTTCGGCCTTGTTCTTGCTGTACATGCCGTTGACGTCCCAGTACCAGCTGCGGTCAGCCGCCTGGAAGTTGCCGACGAAGCCGGTGGCGAAATACGTGGTGTCCACTTCCTGCTTGAACACGCGCGCGCCGCCTTCCACCGGGCGGCGGCCGATCAGGCTCAGGTTGTCACCCGAGACCAGGTCGAAGCCGAACGGGTTGTACGGATTGAGCGCGGACACGGTGATGTTGTCGGCCAGCGGATTGCCGGTGGCGCCATCGGGGCCGAAGAACAGCGGCTCCGGGCCGGCCTGGTTGGTCGACTCACGACGGTTGCCCAGTGCCTTGACGTACCACTGCACGTTGTCGGTGATGTCGAAGCGGAACTGACCGAACAGGCCCTTGCGCTCCGAGGGCGTCAGCACCATGTTGTACTCGGCGAAATTGAACCGGTCGGCGCTGGTGAAGCAATGATAGTCATCGGTGCGCGCGCAGCCGGCGCTGCCGTCGTAGCGCGGGTTGCTCACGCCGGTATTGGGCACGATGTTCTGCACCGCGCCGGTGTTCGGGTCGGTGAACATGAAACGACCCTGCGGAATGCCACCGCTGCCGAACGCCAGCCCGGTGCCGGGAATCGGGAAGCGCGACTGCTCGCGGTCCTTGGCAAACACCGGATCCTGCTTGGTCCAGCTGGCGCCCAGGAACAGGCTGAAGCGGTCGCCGCTCTTGCCCCAGGCCAGGTCCACGCCCTTCTGCGTGCCATCGCCCTTGCTGTACTCGCCATAGTTCAGGGTCACCTGGCCGCCATCGAAGTCACGGCGGGTGATGATGTTGACCACGCCGGCAATGGCGTCGGAACCGTACAGCGACGACGCGCCATCTTCCAGCACTTCGATGCGCTCGACGATGGCCAGCGGAATGGTATTGAGATCGGTGGCCGAGCCGACGCCGGATGCGGATGACTCATTGACCCAGCGGATGCCGTCGACCAGCACCAGCACGCGCTTGGCGCCCAGGTGGCGCAGGTCCACCTGCGCCGAACCGGCACCTACACCACTGCCATCGGGGGGGAAGCCGAAGTTGCCGGACGAGTTGAACTTGGCGTTGAGCGCCGAACCGGAACCGGTGAGCTGCTGCAGCACTTCGCCGATCGAGGTCAGGCCGGTGCGTTCGATATCGCCGCGCGTCAGCGTCTGGATCGGCACCTGGCCCTCCACCTCAGCGCGCTTGATGCGGGTACCGGTGACTTCCACCGCATCCAGGTTGGTGGTGGATTGTGCAGCGGCACCCAACGGTGCCAGAGTCATCACGCACAGCGCGACGGCAACCGCCAAAGGGCGGTGGTGCAGGTGATTCATTCGCTCTCTCTCCAAAGGAATGTCGGGACATGGGCCGCCGCACTCCCTCCCTGCATGGCGGCGCCGTCTCCTTTGTAAACAAGTGGTAAAAATCGCGGCGTGATGATCGACACTCTTTCACGCGGAATTGACGCAATTGCAGGCCGATTGCGTCAGATAGCTGCAGGTTATGACCGGACGATACTGTTCACCGCAGGCAGCCTTGATGCAGGCTGCGACAGCGCGCGCCGGTAGCTTCCGCATTCACGGAAAAGGCCTTTGCCGGACCGTTTCAGGAATAGTTTGAAAATTCCTTCATTCAGGAGACCCCACCAGTCGACCCATCGCAGACTCGCACCTCCAGCCATTCGCGGGAGGGCCGAACATGAAAGCAGTGACTGCCGTGCCGGGCGTCACGATGGTGATGACGCTGCTTCTTTCCCTGGCAGGTGAATCGAGAGCAGGCGGCGTGATCGAGTGCAACAACTGTCCCTCTCCCAGCGATGCGGCCTTGGCCTCGGGAGAGGGACTGACGGTTGTGGTGGATTTCGAGAGAGCCGAGTTGACGGCTTTCCACGTTGAACATGACCCTGAGCGCAGAAAGTGGCGAGCACATCCGACCCAGGTTCCAGCGCAGATTGAAATGGCTTTTCTGCGGATCCTGGATGCGACGCTGTCAGCAGGGCAAGCGCCGCTCATGCAGCAATCACCGCATGAGCAGCAGTGAGACAACGCTCTATCGCACGAACGCAATGCGCGCCATGCCTTCGTACTCGGCCGCCGGATCGGTGGCGATGCGCAGCTCCGGCAGGTTGCCGGCATGTTCGCCCGCCTGTGCCTGCAGGCGCGCCTGCAGTTCGCCGATCGCCATCGGCTGGCCGTTCCAGCTGAGCTGGTTGGCAGCGTCCAGGCGCAGCTCGATCGGCGGTGGCGGTTCGGGACGGTCGACCACCCGATCGGTGGCCTGCGGCAATTGCACGGCAATCGGCCGGGCCACGATCGGCGCGGTCACGATGAAGATGATCAACAGCACCAGCATCACATCCACCAGTGGCGTGACATTGATGTCCGCCAGCGGGCCGCTTCTTCCTGCGCTACTGAACGCCATGTGCCGCTCCCTGCAGCCGGGCCGTTCGCCCAAGGCCGACGTTACGACGCCTCCCATCCGCTGCGGCAGTGGCCTGCGCGGGGTCATTCAGCTGTCGTTGCCGACGCTCGGCGTGCACGCAATGCGAAACTGAATTCAGCCATCGCCCGCTATGCTGGTCGCCATGACCCGACGCACTTCAACTGCCCTGTCCCTGCTGCCCTTGGCCACCACGCTGCTGATCGGCTGCGCCAACGCCCAGTCCCTCGACGCCCAGAACGCGCAGCTGAAGGCTGCGATCGCTGCCGCCGAACGCGGCCAGTTCGATCCCGGCCAGGCCGCTGCACTCAGCCGCCATCCGGCTTACGGATGGCTGGAGTACGCCAACCTGCGCCGCAACATCGACACCGTCGATACCGCGCAGGCACAGGCCTTCCTCAAGCGCTATGACGGCCAGGCCGTGGCCAACACGTTCCGCAGCGTGTGGCTGCCCTCGGTCGCACGCCGCCAGGACTGGCCCACCCTGCTCGCCAACTGGGTGCCCACCGACAACGCCGGCCTGCGCTGTGCGCAGCTGACCGCGCGCCAGGTGACGGGCAAGGTCGATCCGCAGTGGATCAGCGAGGCGCAGGATCTGTGGCGCAAGAACGGCAAGTCGCTGCCGGACGGCTGTGATGCCGTTTTCGCCGTGCTGCAGGCGCAGGGTGGCCTGAGCGACGCCCTGCGCTGGGAACGCATCGATGCCGCCGCCGACGCCCAGCAGCCGGCCGTGATGCGCAGCGCTGCACGTGGCCTGCCTGCCACCGAGTTGGCGCTGGCGAACACCTACGCCGCCTTTGTCGACAGGCCCAATGCCAGCGCCCTGAACTGGCCGCGCAACGAGCGCAGCCGGCGCATCGCCACCGATGGCCTGGCCAAGCTGGCCAAGGCCGACCCGGCCGCCACCGAACAGCAGCTGCCGCAGTATGCCCAGGCGCTGGGCCTGAGTGCCGAGCAGCAGGGCCAGGTGCTGTACCAGATCGCACTGTGGACGGTGGCGTCCTATCTTCCCGATTCGGCGCGCCGCCTCAACGCGGTGCCGGAATCGGCGTATGACGAACGCCTGCACGAATGGCGCGTGCGCGAAGCGATGTCGCGCGGTGACTGGCCGGCGGCGCTGACCGCGATCCGCAAGATGGCCAGCAAGCAGCGCAGCGACCCGCGCTGGCGCTACTTCGAAGGCCGCATGCTGGAGAAGACCGGGCAGGCCCAACAGGCGCAGCCGTTGTTCCGCGATGCGGCGCGTGCCCCCACCTTCCACGGTTTCCTGGCCGCCGACAAGCTGCAGCAGGGCTACACCCTGTGCCCGTGGAAGCCGAATGACAGCGCGCAGGCACAGGCAGTGGTCGCGCGCGATCCGGCCATCCAGCGCGCGATGGCGCTGTACCAGATCGACCGCGCCGGCTGGGCCGTGGCCGAATGGAACAGCGCGCTGTCGCGCTTCGATGACACCCAGCGCCGCCTGGCGGTACGCGTTGCGCAGGACAACGGCTGGTTCGACCGCGCCGTGTTCGCGCTCGGCAAGCAGCCGCAGGAACAGCGCCTGTACGACCTGCGTTTCCCGCTGCACCACGACGCCACCATCCGCCGCGAGTCGGCACGCAATGCCATCGACCCGGCCTGGGTGGCTGCGGAGATCCGAGCCGAAAGCACCTTCACTCCGCGTGCGCGCTCGCCTGCCAACGCCATGGGCCTGATGCAGGTGCTGCCGGCCACCGGTGCCGGTGTGGCCAAGTCGATCGGCCTGACCGGCTACGGCGGCGCCGACAGCCTGTACGACCCGGACACCAACATCGCCATCGGCACCGCCTACCTGCGCCAGCTGATGAACAAGTACGACGGCCTGCCGTACGTGACCATCGCCGCCTACAACGCCGGCCCGACCCCGACCGCACGATGGCAGGGCCAGCGCCCGGGCTTTGATCCGGACCTGTGGATCGAGACCATCAGCTACAAGGAAACCCGCGAGTACGTGGCCCGCGTGCTGGCCTTCAGCGTGATCTACGACTGGCGCCTCAATGGCGATGCGCTGCCGCTGAGCGACCGCCTGATGGGCCGCCTGGTGGACAAGCGCAAGAGCTTCATCTGCGCCGCCAACGCCGAGCAGGGCGGCGATTGATCGCACTGCGGTCGTGCCGGCTTCTGGCTGGCACGACCTGGTAGCCATTTCCCGGGGAGGGGAACGCAATGAGCCTGTTGGCCTGGATCGGGATATTCGCCGCCTGGAGCCTGTTCGCCACCTGGGTACTGCGCTGGGGTGGCGCGGCCTGGATGGAAGGCTGGAAGTCGCTGGCCTTCGTCGACAGCTGGGGCAGCCTGTGGGACGAAGCCCAGATCAAGCTGTACGTCCTCTGCCTGTGGATCGTCTACAGCCTATGGTTCCTGGCCGGCCTGTTCGTGCCGGAGTGGCGCGGCCTGCCGTGAGGCCTCAGCATCGGTCGTGCCGGAACATCTGCGCCGGCCATGCGATCATCCCCCCATGAAGATCTATCTTGTCGGCGGCGCCGTGCGCGACCGCCTGCTGCAGCGCTCTGCCGGCGACCGCGACTGGGTGGTGGTCGGCGCCACGCCTGCGCAGATGGAAGCGCAGGGCTACACCGCAGTCGGCCGCGATTTCCCGGTGTTCCTGCATCCGAAGACCGGTGAGGAATACGCGCTGGCGCGCACCGAGCGCAAATCCGGCCGCGGCTATCGCGGCTTCGTGGTCGATGCCGATCCGGCGGTGACGCTGGAAGAAGACCTGCAGCGCCGCGACTTCACCATCAATGCGATTGCCTGCGACGAAGACACCGGCACGCTGGTCGATCCCTATGGCGGTGTCCGCGACCTGGAACAGCGCGTGCTGCGCCATGTCGGGCCGGCCTTCGTCGAGGATCCGCTGCGCGTGCTGCGCGCGGCGCGCTTCATGGCCCGTTTTGCACCACTGGGCTTCAGCGTCGCCGAAGAGACCATGGCACTGATGCGCGAGGTCGCCGCCAGCGGTGAACTGGACGCGCTGGTGCCGGAACGCGTCTGGCAGGAACTGCGCAAGGCGCTGGTCAGTGAACGGCCCTCCGCCTTCCTGCGCACGCTGCACGATGCGCAGGCACTGGGCCCGATACTGCCCGAACTGGAAGCACTGTACGGCGTACCGCAGCGTGCTGAATTCCACCCGGAAGTCGACACCGGCATCCACCAGGAAATGGTCAGCGACATGGCCGCGAAGCTCGCCCCCGGCGATGACCTGGTCGGCTTCGCTGCCCTCACCCACGATCTCGGCAAGGGCCTGACCCCGCCGGAGGAATGGCCGCGCCACATCATGCACGAGCAGCGCGGCATCAAGCCGTTGAAGGCACTGTGTGCGCGGTTGAAGATTCCCACCGAACACCAGCAACTGGCCGAAGCGGTGTGCCGCGAGCACTTGAACGTGCACCGCATCGACGACCTGCGCGATGCCACCGTGCTGGAACTGCTGGGCCGCTGTGATGCGTTGCGTCGGCCGGAGCGCGTGGCGCGTATCGCACTGTGCTGCGAGGCCGACAAGCGCGGCCGGCTCGGCTTCGAGGACGCCGACTACCCGCAGGGCGAAACGCTCAAGCGCCTGCACCAGGCGGCGCTGTCAGTGCAGGCACGTGATCTGGATACCACGCACCTGAAGGGCCCGGCCATTGGCGAGGCGCTGGCCAAGGCGCGGGTGAAAGCCATCGCCGCCGCCCGCTGAAGCACCTGGTGATGCCGGCTGCTGGCCGGCACCGATCGCCCGTCTATCGACGACGCTTACGCGAGAAGTGGTCGACAGCATGAGCACCCAACAAGATGGGTTGCATCAAGAGGAACAGCCATCCACCCAGCCGGAGTGTCTCCACCGGATTGAACCGGGTGATGAACGCAGCTACCAGTGCCAAACCCGCAACAAGGCCGACCTCATAGACCCACAGCGATCGGTTAGAACGCTTGCCCACGATGCTCCTCTCCATTGAACAGGACGCACTTGCAAGCCATCGCCGCCGTCCGGCACCACGGGTAGTGCCGGCCGCTGGCCGGCAACCAGACAATCGCGGGATCAGTGCGCCATCCCACGGGTGATCGCCGCAGCCCGCTGCTTCAGCTGCGCCACCGCATCGGGAATCATCTCCATGCCCACGTCCAGGCCCGGGTTCAGCACCAGGCCGACGCCGTCGCCGATACCGGCCAGCAGCGCGTGCACCGCGATCGGCATGGCATGCGCAAACTGCGGCAGCTGCTCGTGCCACAGGCCCGCGCGCTCGGGGGCGGTGAACACCGCGAACATCGGCTCGCCGCCCTCGCTGGTCAGCACCAGCGGCGAGATGCTCTCGTCCCAGGCGCCATCTTCGCCAATGGCCTTGTCCAGCAGCACGAACGCCGTCGAGGTCAGCAGGCCGTCGAGGAACTGCGACGCGGTCAGCGTGCCGTCCTGGGCCTGCAGCAGGCGCTCCTCGAGGTCGTTGAGGGGTTCGAACGGGGTGTCGTGGTCCATGGTCGGTTCCGGTACGTGATTGCAGGGCAGACTTTAACAGGCCCTGTCCTCAACCGAGGAATCCGTGCCGCCACAGCCAGCCCAACGCCGCCAGACCGGCCACCACCACCAGCATCAGTGGCAGGCCGAAGCGGTGCCGCCACGGGATCGGCACCCCACCCAGCTGCTGGTCCATGGTGTCGGTGTCCAGCACCCAGCCGTGCCCGCACCGGGTGCAGGCCAGCTCATAACGGCGGTGGTAGGTGAACCCGAACAGCAGGTCGATACGCGCCATTTTGTAACGCAACTGCGGTGCGAACTCGGTTTCCGTCTGGCAGCGCAGGCAGTGATGGGCTTCGGTCGGGCCGACGATCAGCACCCGTTCCTGCTGGCCGATCAGCAGCATGGGTCAGCGCGCCTGGCAGGCGGGCTGGGCCAGCAGCCAGGCTTGGGCGGCGGCCAAAGTGGCCGGATCACCCTCGATGCGCTGGTCGGGTTCGATCTTCAAGCCATCGCCACGATCATTGCGGTCCCGCATCACGCTGGTGGTCAGCAGCAGGCGACTGCCATCGGCCAGTGTGCGCACGTTGTTGCCAGTCGAGACCCCTGCCGTCGGCTGGCCGAAGCTGCGCGTATGCGCGCGGCCACGCCACGCCAGTGCCGAGGCCTCGCCCGAACTGCCGGTACGCGGTCCGAACAGCACCGCCACCGGCGCGCCAGGCTGCCGCAGCACATAGCCGGTCTGGCCGAAGTCCAGCACCGGCTTGCCTGCATGCTGCACGGCGGTCGCGGTCAACGTCCAGCGCTCCGGCCCCTGTGCGGTTTCGAACGACCCCACATCTTCGTTGTTCACCACCGAGGTGCGCAGCAGCGGTGCCATGCCCAGCAGCATCGGCCACATGTTGCCACCGCTGTTGTCACGCAGGTCGACGATCCAGCCACAGCGCATGCCGTCGTCCTTGCTACGGATGACCTGCTGCCACCGCGCGGCGCGCTGGATGTTCTGGCGGAACGCTTCCTGTGGCGTCGCGCCGGGCGTGGAGGCATATCCCTCGATGACCAGCCAGCCGATGCGCGCATCCACCGCATCGGCGGCCTTGGCCCTTTCCACGGCGGCGGCGCCGACCTGCTGCGCGCGCGCAAGGGATTCGCTCTGGCGCTGGGTCGTCGTCCATACGCCATGATTGCCCGTGCTGACCGCAATGGCTTCGCGCAGTAACGCCAGCCGCTTCACGGGGTCGCCCTGCACCGATTGCAGTCGTGTGCGGGTTCCAGGCCAGTCCACCCGGTCGCGATACAGCGCCTGCCGTTCAAGCAGGTTGAGGATCTCGGCCTCCGCCTCCGGTGAGGGCACTTCGATTGCCTTGGGCGTATCGGCCATGGCGTTGGCAGCCACCAGCGCGATCACCAGCGCACCAATGCGACGCACTCCCTTGCGAACCTGCATGTGACGTTTCCTTGTCGTTGAGGCAGGCGCACAGCATAGCCCGCAGGTGATGGCTTTCGCCATGCGCGAACTGTCGTATCTGGCCCCGCCGCGGGTTGCAGCAAGACAGCGTGCACGCGATCAGTAAATTGCAACTTTGCCCATGTCATTGCCATGTAGAACGCGAGAAGGTTGCCTCCGTCGGCGCCTCCTGCGCTGGCCGGGATTGGCGTCCTGAATCAAACATCAAAGAGAACGGGTTGCCGTCGTTGCGGCAATCACGACAATGCACCGGCTCGCCTATGGCGGGCGGTGCGTGGGGATCCTCGTGATCCGTCGGCTTTTTTTCTCTTTGATTTTGACCGGCACGCCAACCCGCACCGCCCGCCACCTTGCATGCCGCAGGTGGCCTTGCTCCGTGAGGTTGCCGCCATGAACAAACCCTTCCCCACCTATCCACGCCTGCAGGCACTGCTCGGCGCCGCGTTGCCCGGCCTGCAGCTGTCCACTACGGCAGCCGAAGCGCTGGAAGATGCGCTCACCGAAGCCCACGAACAGGCGCCGCCCTCCGCGTTCTTCGCGCGGTTGCGCGGCATGGCGCGTGGCCACGCAGCCGATGATCAGGTGTGGCGCGAACGGCAACTCAGCGGGGCGCGCGGTCGGGAACTGGCCGAAGCGACGCGCTGCCTGGCGGCAGTGTCTGCGTGTGGGGGCGTGTTGCTGGCGGCGCAGTCGGCGCGCGAGATGGATGATTTGCAGGCGCAGTGTCCGCCACAGGTGGAGGAAGGGTTGCTGCATGCGGTGGTGGTGCTGGCCGATCATGCCGGGGCGCTGGTGGAACCGGATGCGTGCGCACCACTGTTGTAGAACCGCGCCTATGCTCGGCTGCGCGGAGGTCATGGCGTCGGTGGGATTCGTGCCGACCAAGGTCGGCACCTACCAGAGCAACG
>NZ_JBQEMR010000028.1:0-25512 GCF_052045015.1 Stenotrophomonas sp. 22692 | reverse complement strand
GTGGGATTCGTGCCGACCAAGGTCGGCACCTACCAGAGCAACGTCATGGCGTCGGCGGGATTCGTGCCGACCAAGGTCGGCACCTACCAGAGCAGGTCATGGCAGCGGAGAGAGTCGTGTCGACCAAGGTCGACACCCACCAGAACGAGTCATGACATCCGTACCGCGCGCTACCAGTCCGCGCGCAGGCCGATGTTGCCTTCGATGATGCGGCGCTTCTCGTTGCGGTCACCGCCCAGCTCGCGCGTGTAGTCGGCCACCGCGTACGCACTGATGGTGCGGTTGAAGCGCCCGACCACGCCCACACCGGCTTCGAGCGCGCGTGAGCGCTGCGAATTGATGATCGTGTCGTCGTCGAAGCGGATGCGGTCCTCGCCGGAGCGGCCATGCCAGTAATTGAGCTTGAAATACGGCTGCCAGCCGTTGTCGGCCAGCTGGTAATCGCCGGCCAGGCGCAGGCCGATGCGGCCGGTCCAGGCGTTGTCGTTGTCGAAACGCACGCTCGACACCTCATCGCGGCGGTCGTCCAGCGACGTGCGTTGCCAGATCACCTGTAGCTGCGGTTCCAGCCACCATGCGGACTGCCCAAACCGCAGCAGCGGCTTGCCGGCCTCCACAGACACGCTGGTGCCATCACCGCTCAAGCCGAAGCCAAGCCCGCGCGAGGAACGCACGCGGCCGTCGTAACGGCTCTGCATCGCCACGGCGTCGATGTAGCCACCACTGCTGTCGGTGAGCGTCCAGTACAGGCCCACGTGCTTGTCGTCCAGGCGGTTCTGTCCCACCTGTACGTTCTCCCAGCCCAGTGCCAGGCCGGTGGCCTTGCCCTGCGCGCGGGTGCGGCCGACGAACACGCCGATCTGGTTGCGGTGGTTGTCGGAGGCAGCGGCCCATACGTCGAGACCGGCCTGCAGGCCCATCACATCGCCATCGAAGCCCGGCTGCGCATCACCCTTCCAATGGATCTCGCTGCTCTGACCCACCAAGCGGCCCCAGGCGGTGCGGAATGCGCCCTGGTTGTACAGCAGGCGCTGCTCGCCCTGCCGCTCGTGGAAGGTGCCGAGGCTGGCCAGCGAGGTCTCGCGCAGGAGCGGCGGCACCACGGCATAGGTGGCAGTCTCCACGCGGTACAGCGGCACCACTGCGCCCTCGGCGGGGCGTGCACCCGGCGTCGGCGGGGCACCGGTTCCGGGCAGCGCACCGCCGGCCACTGGCACGTCCGGCACGGCCGGATCGCTGGGTGGCGCCACCGGCGCGGGTTCCGTTGGCGGTGGTGGCGGCGCGGTCTCGCCCGCGGTCAGATCCGGATCGGTGGCGCCTTCGGGCGGCGGCGGCGGTGCCGGGGTGATCGGCGGCGGTGGGGCCACTGGAGGCGTCAGCGGTGGCGGTGTCGCGCTGCCGCCACCGTTGGGTGCTGGCGTCGGCCCGGTCACCAGCGTCGAACGCAGGTACCAGTTCTCGGCGGTACCGGCACTGACACCGCCCTTGAACAGGAAGTACTCGTAGGCACCGGCCGCAACCGGTGCGAACAGCGAAAACGCACCCGGCGCGGTGCGGCCGCCATTCAAGGCCTGCACCACCAGGATGCCATCGGCCAGCGTGGCGGCGCCGCTGCCGCCGGCATTGAGCACGCCGATGCCGGTGGTCCCGGTGGCAGTACCGCCGTCGATCACCAGACGGTCGCTGGTGGAGTTGTCCGCGCCCAGCACGGTACGCAGGTACAGGCCACCACCGTCTCCGCGGTAGTTGCCACGCACGGTGAACACGTCGCCAGCGCCGGTACCTGTCAGGTCGATGCGCCCGGCATTGACCATCTCCACCAGTGCACCACTGTTGAATGGGCGGATGGCATGCCCCCCACTGCCCGCGTAGACGGTACTGGTGTCATCCACCGTAAGCGTGCCGGTGCCGCTACCGCTGTCGCCCAGCACCAGATCGCCATCGAAGCTCAGCTCGGTGCTGTTGGCCAGGCTGATCGCCTCCCAGTTCTGGAAGCGGCCCACGCCCGTGGTCTTGACGTTGCTCAGGTTGAGCTGGTCGATGCCACCGCCACCGTCGAACAGCGGCACCGCACCGAGGTTGCCCTGGTTGAGGTTGCTGAGGTTGGCCACGTCGTTGTCCGGGCCCATGTCGATCGCGCCGTAGACGATGCCACCGCCATTCCAGTTGAAGGTGTCATTGCCGGTACTGAGCAGTACCTGCCCGCGCACGGTGCCGTCGGTGATGGTCACGCTGTCGTTGCCGCCGCTGACGCTGATGTTGCCGCCGATGTAGGCGGTACCCGAGATGATGATGGTATCGGTGTCGAAACCGGTCACCACATTGCCATCCACGGTGCCGCCGGACTGGTCCCACAGGTTCTTGTCCAGCTTCATGTTGACGCGGCCGATGCGGCCACCGGTCATCCAGGCCTGGTCGCCATCCTCGAACGCGCCGATGATGCGGCCACCGCTCATGCGGAAGGTATCGATGTTGTCGCCCTGCTGCAGCGCGCCGACCGTGCCGCCACTCATGACGAAATCATCGCGGCCACTGCCCTGCGCTACCAGGCCGGTGACGGTGCCGCCGGTGACGGTCATCTGGTCATCGCCACTGCCCTGGTCGACGCTGTCGATCGTGCCATCGCTCAACAGCAGCACATCATTGCCATCGCCCTGCTGGACGCCACCGGAGATGCTGCCTGCCTGCATCTCCAGGCGGTCGTTGCCCGCACCGAACTGCACACCCGTGCGGCCGCTGATCGTTCCGCGGTTGACCAGCACGCTGTCGCCCGCACCGACGAACTGCAGGGCGGTGTTGTTGCCGGTGCTGATGCTGCCCGCATTTTCGACACGGCTGCCGCCACCGAGCTGGACCGCCACACCGCCCACCGAACTGATCGTGCCCAGGTTGGACAACAGGTGCCCACCGGCACCAACAAGCGAAATCGCGCTGCTGCCACCGCTCTGCTGCAGTTGTGCCGTGTTGGCGATATTGATGGTGATGCCGGCCGCGCCATTGGCGGTGATGGGAACAGTCTGCGGGTTCGGCGCATTGGCATCGCAGGTGACCGTCTGGCCGGCGACGGGGGCGGCGCTGTTACAGCCGGCCCAGGCGACGCTGGCACTCAGCAGCATGACGGACGGGACAGCCAGGGCCTGCAGCACGGAAACGGTGAGGCGGCGCGGACGGAAAGCGCGCGGAACGGCACGGGACATACAGCACTCCTGGACAAGGGATCAGGAACTGCGGATATGCGGTACTGCGCAGGCAGTCTGCCGTGTGGTGAACGGTTTCGATAGGTGAAATTGCGTGGCGGCCATCACAGTTCAGTTGCGAACTTGATCGGCCATCACCCCACCTCCACGTGGCTGAAATTATTCATCTTTGCAGCGGTCACAGGCCGCGCGGAGAGCATCCACGCATGGCGTGGATGAGGTGCCATCAGATCTTCAGATAGATCTTCCGCCGGTCCAGCCACCATGCCACGCCCCACCACAGCGCGACAAACACCAGCGCCTGCAGCATGGACGCCAGCTCCAGCGCCTGCGGCATTGCGGTGGCCAGCTGCTGCCAGACCCACCCCCAAACCCCGGTAGCCATCAGCACCACCGACATCACCGATGCGCCCAGATACGCCGTGATCGCATTGACGCCGAAGCGCCGGCCCAGCGCCGGCCAGCCCTTCTGGTCGATCAACAGGTGGCCCAGCCACAGCGCCAGCGCCGCCAGGCCACCGGTCCACAGCACGTAGCTGGGCGTCCACAGCTGCTTGTTGAGCGGCAACACCGTCGTCAGCAGCAGGCCGAGCACGGCGGTGATCGCACCCAGCGCCGCCAATGCACCGGCGCGGCCACTGCGCAGCAGGCCGCCGGCCAGCAGGCCCAGCACCGTGCTGGCCAACGCGCCGAGGCTGCTCAGCAATCCTTCCGGGTCATGGCCCAGACCGGTATCGGCCTGCCATTGGTAGATCCATGGCGCGAACAAGGTGGTGTCGAGACGGCTGGCCGGGTTGGTCCAGGGCGCAAGGTCACCCACGCCCAGCAGCAGCGCTGCATACCCCACCAGCAACGCCACCAGCACGGCCGCCTGCACGCGCGGACGCGTGTACACCGCCAGCAGGCCCACCACTGCCGCGCACAATGCAATGCGCTGCAGCACACCCCAGATGCGGAAGTGATGCGTATGCAGTGCCCACCACACCAGCAGGTGCAGCAGCACGCCGGCAACGGCGATGCGCAGTGCGCGTTCCAGCACGCCACGCGCCAGTGCAGGTCGCGCCGACACGTCCAGCGCGCGCGGCGCTACGCTGAACGCCATCGACACGCCCACCAGGAACAGGAAGAACGGGAACACCAGATCGGTGGGCGTGCAGCCATGCCATTCCGAATGGCGCAGAGGTGCGAACACCGCACTCCAGTCGCCCGGGTTGTTGACCAGCAGCATCGCCGCCACGGTGATGCCACGCAGGGCGTCGATCGAGCCCAGCCGGCGTGGCGGCGTCGCGTTCATCAGGCGGCCTCGTACTGTCCGGTAATCCAGGTGCCACGCACCTGCAGGGCATCATCCAGCAGCACCAGGTCGGCCTGGTAGCCCTCGGCGAGGTGCCCCAGGCGGTCGTCGACGTTGAGGAACTGCGCCGGGTAAGTCGAGGCCATGCGTGCGGCTTCGGCCAACGGCTGGCCGAGCAGCTGCACGGTGTTGCGCACGGCGGTGGCCATGTCCAGCGCCGAGCCGGCCAGCGAACCGGCGGCATTGCGCACCACGCCGTCGAGGGCGGTGATGGTTTCGCCATACAGCACGTAACTGGGATCGTCGGCGCCAACCGGCGGCATCGCATCGGTCACCAGCAGCAGGCGGCCGCGCGGCTTGGCCGCCAGCGCCACGCGCAGGCTGGCCGGATGCACATGCACGCCATCGACAATGATGCCGATCCAGCTGTCGCGGTCTTCCAGCGCAGCGCCCACCGCACCGGGCTCACGGCCCTGCAGCGGCGACATCGCGTTGTACAGATGGGTGAAGCCACGCACCCCAGCATCCAGTCCGGCACGAATCTCTTCGTACGTGCCAGCAGTGTGGCCAGCAGCAACGATCACGCCACGTTCGACCAGCGCACGGATGGTCTCCAGCGGCACGCGTTCCGGTGCCAGTGTCAGCAGGGTCACGCCGTTGTCCAGCGAAGCGGCCAGCGCGATTTCTTCTTCGTCCGGCACGCGGAACTTGCTGGCATCGTGGGTGCCCTTGCGCGCCGGCGCGATGTACGGGCCTTCCAGGTGGATGCCGATCACGCCGGGCACGCCCTGAGCGATTGCTTCGCGCATCGCAGCGATTGCTTCGCGCATCACGTCCACATCGTCGCTGATCAGCGTCGGCAGCATCGCGGTGGTGCCGAAGCGCCGGTGCGCCCGCGCGATGGTGCGCAGCGAGGCGACATCGGGCGTGTTGTTGAACAGCGCGCCGCCGCCGCCATTGACCTGCACATCGATGAAGCCGGGCAGCAGCCAGCCGCCGCCCAGGTCCACCTGCTCGGCAGCGGGACCCAGCTGTGGTGCGGCGTCGGGCAGCAGCGCGCTGATGCGACCGTTTTCGATCACCACGGCCAGATCGTCGCGGAACTCCTCGCCTGCCAGGATGCGGGCGTTGCGCAGGACCGTGGCCATCACACCGTCTCCGTAACCTTGTTCAGATGCGGCGGCAGATCCGGGTTGAAACCACGGCGCAGCGCCAGCGCGTTGATCGCGCGATAGAAGCTCTGCACGGTCAGCAGCGGGGCACACAGCGGATGCGGTGCGGCCGCCACCGGCAGGTTGCCACCGGCACCGGCCATCCACACCTGTGCACCGCGCGCGGTGAATTCTTCGACGACAGCACGGGTACCGGCGCCGGTCTCGTCGGGTTGGGCAAAGGCCAGCACCGGGAAACCACGGTCAACCAGCGCCATCGGGCCATGCTTCACTTCAGCCGAGCTGTAGGCTTCGGCATGCAGGCTGCAGGTTTCCTTGAACTTCAGTGCAGCCTCCTGGGCCGCGCCCAGGCCCAGGCCACGGCCGAGCACGAACAGGTTGGTCGCCTCGACCAGGCCTTCGGTCACCGCACTCCAGTCGCACTGCCAGGCCTCGCGCATCGCGTCCGGCAGCAGGTCCAGTGCGGCGCGAAGGCTGCTGTCCTGCTTCCAGTACGCAGCCAGCTGCAGCAGTGCGGCCAGCGACGCCAGGTAGCTCTTGGTCGCCGCCACGCTCTTTTCGGCACCGGCATGCAGCGGAATGACCGTATCGGCCAGCAGCGCCAGCGGCGAATCCTCGACGTTGACCAGCGCGATCACGCGCGCACCGGCGGCCTTGGCGGCCTCGGCGTTGCGCAGCAGGTCCGGGCTCTTGCCCGACTGCGAGATGACGATGAACAGTGCGCCGCGCAGCTGCAGGGGTGCGGCATAGACCGACCCCACCGACGGCGAGGCCGATGCGACCACCAGGCCCAGCTGGGTTTCCAGCAGGTACTTGCCATAGGTGGCGGCATGATCGGAACTGCCGCGTGCGCAGGTGACCACGAACGGGGGCGGCGCAGCACGCAGGCTGGCGGCCAGGGATTCCAGGGTGGCGTGGTTGCGCGAGAACTGGCGGGCAACCACGTCAGCCGCTTCAGCGGCCTCGGCGAACATCAGGGTGGACGTGGGGTCTGACAGCGACATGGCAGGCTCAGGCAGGATCGGAAGGAAGGGGGCGTGCGCCGGCCGGGCGCATCGGCGCGGTCGAACCGCGCACCACCAGCTGCGGCACGAAGCCCTGGTTGTGCAGCGGTGCCGGCGCATCGTCGTAGGCGTCGCTGCGCAGCTGCGCGATCAGCAGGCGCGCGGCATGGCGGGCGATGTCCTCGGTGGCCTGCTTGGCGGTGGTCAGCGGCGGCCACGACTGGCGCGAGAACGGGCTGTCCTCGAAGCCGGCAATGGACAGGTCGTAGGGCACGTTCATGCCGGCCGACTTGGCGGCGGCCAGCACGCCGGCAGCGATTTCGTCGTTGGAACCGAAGATGGCGGTGGGCGGCTCGCGCAGCGCCAGCAGGCGGCGCGCGCCGCGGAAACCATCGTCGAAGGTGTAGTCGCCCTGCACCACCAGGTGCTTGTCCACGGTCATGCCGTAGTCCTTCAGCGCGGCTTCGTAACCGGCGTAGCGCTCGCCCGAGGAACGATGCGAGATGCCGCCCCAGAGGAAGCCGATGCGCTGATGGCCGAGCTGGATCAGATGCTCGGTGATCTCGTAGGCCGCCTCGCGGTCGTCGACGAACACGCAGGCACCGTCGGCCGGGTCTTCGGTGGCGGCGATGATCCGCACCAGCTTGATGCCGCGCGCAGTCAGCGCCTGGATCAGGTCGCGGCGCTCGGACATCGGCGCGGTCAGCACCAACCCGGCCAGGCGCGAACGCTGCACCCAGTCGGCCAGTTCATCGGCCAGCAGCGGTGAGCTGGAATCGCAGGGGTGGATCTGGAGGCCGAAACCGGTCTCGCGGCACGCGGCCAGCACGCCGTTCTGCACGCCGATGATGTGGTACGGGTTCGGGTTGTCGTAGACCAGCCCGATCACGAAGGTGGTGCCGCTGCGCAGGTTGCGCGCCGACGGATCGGGCTCGTAGTCGAGTTCAGCAATGGCACGCAGCACCCGCGCACGGGTGGCCTGCATCACCGAGGGCTCGTTGTTGATCACCCGCGAGACCGTCTTCAGCGAGACCTTGGCCTTCTCCGCAACGTCCTTGATGGTCGCTCTGCGCATGGGTTTTCCCTGGGGTTGGCTGCCGTCCATCATCGCCGATCAGGCCTTGTCCTGCGGCAGGCCGGCACGATGGCCGATCACCGAGTAGAACAGGATGTACAGGTAGCACGGCACCATCAGCAGCACGAACACCAGCTGGAAGTCGATGTGCTGCTTGAGCACGGCGAACAGCTGCGGAATGATCGCGCCGCCGGCAATGCCCATCACCAGCAGGGCCGAGCCGGTTTCGGTGAAGCGGCCCAGGCCACGGATCGCCAGCGGGAAGATCGCCGGCCACATCATGGCATTGGCGAAGCCCAGCAGGGCCACGAAGGCCACCGAGACGTAGCCGTGGGTGGCCCAGGCGCCGAGGCAGAACACCACGCCCAGCACTGCAGAAATGGTCAGGTAGCGTGACTGCGAGACCAGGCCAGGGATCGCCAGCAGGCCGACCACGTAGCCGGCCAACATCGCACCCAGCGTCAGCGAGGTGAACATCTTGGTCTGGTCCAGCGGCAAGCCGAAACCGTGGCCGTAGGTGCCGATCGCATCACCGGCCATGACTTCCACGCCTACGTACACGAACAGGCACAGCACGCCCAGCCACAGATGCGGGAACTGGAAGATGCTGCGGCGCTCGGCCGTTCCCGGTGCCCCTGACGGCGTTGCATTGGCTTCGGAGGACTTGATCTCCGGCAGCGGCGAGAACAGCACGGCCACCGCCAGCACCACCAGCAGCGCGGCCATCGCCAGGTACGGCGCATGGATCTTGGCGGCGAATTCGTTGAGCAGCGCGACCTTGGTGACCGCGTCGGCGGCCTGCACCTGCTTGTCCAGGTCGCCGATGCCATGCAGCACCAGGGTGCCGATCAGCACCGGTGCGAGCATGCCGGCGATCTTGTTGCAGATGCCCATCAGCGCGATGCGGCGTGCCGCAGTTTCAATCGGGCCGAGGATGGAGATGTAGGGATTGATCGCCGTCTGCAGCAGGGCCAGCCCGCTGCCGATCACGAACAGCCCGCCCAGCGCGCCGGGGTACCAGCGCTGCGTCGCGAATTCACCGAAGAGTGCCGCGCCGCCCGCCATCACCAGCAGGCTCAGGCTGAGGCCCTTCTTCATGCCGGTGCGGCGCAGGATCCATGACGCCGGCAGGGCCAGGAAGAAGTAGGACAGGTAGAACACCATCAGCACCAGGAAGGCGCCGACCTCGCTGAGTTCGAAGGCCAACTTGACGAAGGTGATCAGCGGGCCGTTGAGCCAGGTAAAGAAGCCGATCAGGAAGAACAACACGCCAACGATGGCGATGGAGGTGGCCACGTTCGGGCGCGCGCTTGCAGCGGGGACGGCGGACATCAGGAGGGCTCCTGCGGCGACGGCCACAGAATGCGGCGTCGGAGAGTGGCTGGGAACAACGTTGTCACATTCTTTCGATGGACAGCTGCGGTTTGTCAACTTCCACACGCAGCCCTGTGAACCTCGTGCTGCACTGCGCAACCCGATCGCAACGCATCGTGCTGAATGCGCCGGAGGCCTTGGCCCATGTGCGGCAACGGTTCCAACGTGAAACCCGCACTCACGCCATGTAAACGTTTACTGCATGTCGCATTCGTTGCGATGCAGCAACGAAAGTGTCACGAACTCGTTGACATCGTTGTCAGCGGGGTTACAGACTCCGCCCCAATCGCCGCCCCCGATCCCGGGGCCGGCCCCACCTGCAGCAGGAGCCCGCGTGACCGCCAGCCACCCCGCCCCGGCCCATGTCCTGTCCCGAGTCGCGCCCTCGTTCCTGGCCGCCGACGTCGGTGGGACCCATGTGCGCGTGGCCCGGGTCCAGGCCAGCGGTGATGCCGCCCACCCGGTGCAGGTGCTGGAGTACCGCAAGTACCGCAATGCCGACCATGCCGGCCTCAGCGCGATCCTGTCCGACTTCCTCGGCGAAGGCCCGCGGCCCACGCATTGCGTGGTCGCCAGCGCCGGCTACGCCCGCGAGGACGGCACGGTGATCACCGCCAACCTGCCGTGGCCGCTGTCGGCGCGCCAGGTGGAAGCCGACGTCGGCCTGCAGCGGGTCTACATCGTCAACGACTTCGAAGCGGTGGCCTATGCCGCCGCGCAGGTGGACGCCAGCGGCGTGCTGCACCTGTGCGGGCCGGACACCGCCACGCGCGGTCCGACCCTGGTGGTCGGCCCCGGTACCGGCCTCGGTGCAGCACTGTGGATTCCCACCGCGCACGGCCCGGTGGTGCTTCCCACCGAAGCCGGCCAGCCGACCCTGGCCGCCAGCACCGAACTGGAAATGGCCATCGTCCGCCACATGCAGCGCGACCGCGCCCATGTATCGATCGAACATGCGATCTCCGGCCCGGGCCTGATGAACCTGTACCGCGCGGTGTGTGCGCTGCAGGGGCAGGCACCGACGCTGGCCAGCCCCGATGCGGTCACCGCCGCCGCCATGGCCGATACCGATGCACGCGCGCGCCAGGCGCTGGATGTGTTCTGCGGCCTGCTCGGCAGCACCATCGGCGACATGGCCCTGTTCTACGGCGCCCACGGTGGCGTCTACCTGGCCGGCGGCATCCTGCCGCAGATCCGCGAATACCTGCACGCCAGCACCTTCGTCGAACGCTACCTGCAGAAGGGGCCGATGGGCGAAGCACTGGCACGCATCCCGGTGAAGGTCGTCGAACACGGCCAGCTGGGCGTGGTCGGCGCTGCAAGCTGGTACCTGCAGCAGCAGTCGGCCGCCTGACACCGCAACAGGCTTCAACGCAATCGCAGCACGCAGTACGTGGCACGCCAACGCACGGGACTTCGCCGCCGCCCCGCGCATGTCATCGCAACCGTAACCGAACACCGCCGCCGGCATCCAATCGAGTGATGAGGAGAGACATCATGAACACCCGCAAGACCCTGCTTTCGGCCGCCATCGTCAGCTGCATCGCCTTCAGTGCGCACGCGCAGCAGGCCGCCCAGACCGCCACCGACCTGGATACCGTGCAGGTCACCGGCATCCGTGGTTCGATGGAAAAGTCGCTGGACACCAAGCGCGAAGCCAATGCGCGCGTGGAAGTGGTCACCGCCGAAGACGTGGGCAAGCTGCCGGCGCACAACGTCGCCGACACCCTGCAGCGCCTGCCGGGCGTCAACATCAGCTCCTCCAGCGCCGACGAAGGCGGCTTCGATGAAGCCGACCGTGTCAGCCTGCGCGGCACCAGCCCGAGCCTGACCCAGACCCTGATCAACGGCCACACCGTCGGCTCGGCCGACTGGTTCGTGCTCAGCCAGGGCAACAACGTCGGCCGCAGCGTCAGCTACTCGCTGCTGCCGTCGGAACTGGTCAGCTCGGTGGAAGTGAACAAGTCCTCGCAGGCCAAGCTGCAGGACGGCGGCACCACCGGTACCGTCAACATCATCACCCGCAAGCCGCTGGAATTCTCCAAGCAGCTCACTGCGGAAGGCTCCATCGGCATGGTGCGTTCGGACCAGGCCAAGTCCAACGACCCGCAGCTGTCTGCCCTGTTCAACTACAAGAACGACGAAGGCAACTTCGGCGTGATGGTGCAGGCCTTCAGCCAGAAGCGCGAGCTGCGCCGCGAAGCGCAGGAAATCCCGGGCGGCTTCTTCCAGATCGATCCGAATGGCACCGTGGCCAAGTCCAACCCGGACCTGGCCGGCGTGTACGCGCCGGGCCTGCTCGGCTCGACCCTGTTTGAACAGACCCGCGAGCGCAAGGGCGGCCTGGTGTCGCTGCAGTTCAAGCCGATGGACAACCTGACCCTCGGCCTGGAAGGCTTCAGCTCGGAACTGAAGGCGAACAACTACAACCGCAACTTCATGCTGTGGGGCGGCCGCATCCTCAACGACCGTACCGTTGAAGATGCCAATGGCAACAAGATCCTGATTCCGGGCCAGGCCCCGAATCCGGGTTACGTCGTCAAGGATGGCGTGCTGTCCAACGCCACCTTCGCCGGCCAGGCCGACCGCGACTACGCGGTGTACGACATGATCTACCGCGAGTCGAAGGCCAAGACCAACTACATCACCTTCGATGCCGACTGGCAGATCAGCGACAACCTGGGCATGAAGTTCCAGGCTGGCAGCACCAAGGGCACCGGCGAAACGCCGCGCCAGTACATCGCCGAAGTCAACCTGGCCCGTGGTGGCGGCGCCACCTGGGCAACCCACGGCAACGGCTCGCCGATCGACTGGAACGTCGGTGGCAACATCGGCCCGAGCGGCGTGACCGACTTCGGCACCTGGGGCAACCAGCAGGTCACCGCGATCGACAAGGAAAAGTGGGCCACGCTCGATTTCAACCAGTACTTCGCCGACGCTGGCGTACTGAACTCGATCGATTTCGGCGCCCGCTTCGGCGACCACAAGCGCGAGGCCAAGTCGCCGGAAGGCGCAACCCCGGGCGCGATCTGGAATGCGCTGAAGAACGGCGCTACCGCCAACTTCCCCGGCGGCTTTGCCAACGGCATCGGTGGCAGCTTCCCGCGTGACCTGTGGTACTTCACCCCGGGTGCGCTGAAGGAAGCGGTGACCAACAACTCCACCTGGCTGTCCGGCAATGACGGCCCGACCGGCCGCCACAACTACGGCGCCGAGTGGAAGGTGTCCGAGAAGAACTTCGCCGCGTACGTACAGGGCAACTTCAGCGGCGACCGCTGGAGCGGCAACGTCGGCCTGCGCTACGTCAACATCAAGCAGGATATCGATACCTACGCCGCCGCCACCGGCTCGACCGTGCCGGACGTGAGCAGCCTGTTCGGCGCGTGGACCCGCGAAGCTTTCGAGAACAAGCACAACCGCGTGCTGCCGAGCGCCAACTTCAAGTACGACCTGCGCGACGACCTGGTGCTGCGCGTGGCCGCCTCGCAGACCCAGACCCTGCCGGACTTCTCGGCACTGGGTGCCTCGTCCTACGGTTCGGACCTGAACCGGACTGGCGGTGGCGGCAATCCGAAGCTGAAGCCGGTGGTGTCGACCAACTTCGATGCCAACCTGGAGTGGTACTTCATGCCGCGCGGCATGTTGTCGATCGGTGCCTACTCGATGCGCCTGAAGGACTACGTGGCCTTCAGCACCGAAAAGGAGATGCTGTTCAGCGAGCTGACCAACCGTCTCGAGGAATACAACATCTCCCGCCCGCGCAATGCCGACGGCAAGGTCCGCGGTATCGAAGTGGCCTATGAGCAGCCGATCGGCGAGTACTTCGGTGTCAATGCCAACTACACCTACGCCGATGGCAGCACCGACCACACCTGGGCCGACGGCAGCGACAACCTGCTGGGCACTTCGAAGAACACCTACAACGTCGGTGCCTACTTCGAGAACGATACCTTCGGTGCACGCGTCAGCTACACCCGCCGTTCGTCGTTCCTGATCGGCCTGTCCGGCGCCAACCCGTACTACCAGGATGACTTCGGCACCCTGTCGGCGTCGCTGAGCTACAAGGCCACCGACTGGCTGAGCATCAGCTTCGATGCGCTCAACCTCAACAACCCGACCTACAAGTACTACCAGACCGCGGCGATCCCGACCTCGTTCTACAGCAACGGTCGCCAGTACTACCTCAACTTCCGCTTCAAGTACTGATCCAGCGGCAGCAACATCGCCGAGTCGTGCACGCACGCCGGGCCTGGGTCATTCCGGGCCCGGCGTTTTTCATGTATAGCGTTCATCGCACCGTTCCAAGGAGTCGTACCGATGGTCAAGCCTTCCCGCGCCCGGATGCGCAGCGCAGTGCTGCTGGGCAGCCTGCTCGCCCTGTTGCCGGCGCTGCCGGCACTTGCCGCCGACCCCACGCCTGCCGCTGAAGCACCCGGCCCGCAGCTGCGCGCCGGCAGCCTGATGCTGATTCCCGCCCCGGCCAACGTGCAGCGCGGCCAGGGCAGCGGCATCACTGTTCGCGCCGATACCGTTCTGCAGGCCGAAGGCGAAGGCGCGCAGCGCGTCGCCAACCAGTTCGCCGACCTGCTGGCCCGCAGCGGTGGCCCGCGCCTGGCACTGGCCAAGGGCAAAGCCAGCGCCAAGGCCGGCAGCATCCGCTTCCAGATCGTGCCGACGTTCCGCGACAGCGGTGAGGGCTACACGCTGGAAAGCACCGCGCAGGGCGTGCTGATCCAGGCCGGCAACGAAACCGGCCTGTTCTACGGCGCGACCACCCTCGCCCAGCTCGCCACCGGCGGCAGCAACGGCGTGCTGCCGGCAGTGCAGATCCAGGACGCGCCGCGCTTCAGCTGGCGCGGTTTCATGCTCGATTCCGCCCGTCACTTCCAGAGCCTGGACGAGATCAAGCACGTGCTCGACGCGATGGCCGCGCACAAGCTCAACACCTTCCACTGGCACCTGACCGACGACCAGGGCTGGCGCATGGAGATCAAGCGCTACCCGAAGCTGACCGACGTGGGCAGCTGCCGCCTGCCGGCCGGTGACGGCGGCATCGATCCGGTCAGCGGCCAGGAGCATCCGTACTGCGGCTTCTACACCCAGGAGCAGATCCGCGAAGTGATCGCCTATGCCGCGAAGCTGCATATCCAGGTGATTCCGGAAATCGATGTACCGGGCCACGCGACTGCTGCGATTGCCGCGTATCCGGAGCTGGGCACCATCGATACGCCGCTGAAGCCGATCAGCGAGTGGGGCGTGTTCCCGAACCTGTTCAACGTGGAAGACAGCACCGTCACCTTCCTCGAGAACGTGCTGGAAGAAGTGATCGCGCTGTTCCCGGCCAGGTACGTGCACGTCGGTGGCGACGAGGCGGTGAAGGACCAGTGGGAAGCATCCAAGCGGGTGCAGCAGCGCATGCGTGCGCTGGGCATCAAGAATGAAATGGCCATGCAGAGCCACATCATCAAGCGCCTGGAAACCTTCCTGGAGGAACACGACCGGCGCCTGATCGGCTGGGACGAAATCCTCGAAGGCGGATTGCCGCCGCAGGCCACAGTGATGTCGTGGCAGGGCACCGAAGGCGGACTGGCTGCGGCCAGCGCCGGCCATGACGTGATCATGTCGCCGGTCGGCTACCTGTACCTGGATTACCTGCAGACCGCCTCGCCAAATGAACCGCCGGGCCGTCCGACCCAGGTCAACCTCGGCAAGCTCTACAACTTCGAGCCGGTGCCGGCCGAGCTGGCCGCCGACAAGCGTGGGCACATCCTGGGCCTGCAGGCCAACATGTTCACCGAGCACACGCGCAGCTATGCACGCCTGCAGCACAACCTGTTCCCGCGCCTGGCCGCGGTGGCCGAGACCGGCTGGAGCACGCCGGAGCATCGCGACTTCCGCGATTTCCTCGCGCGCCTGCCCTCCCAGCTGCAGCGCTACCGTGCCTGGGGCCTGGCCTATGCGCAGACCCCGTTCGAAGTGGGCGTGGACTACACCGACAACCGCGCGGCCGGCACAGTGACCGTGTCACTGGCCAATCCGCTGGGTTATGAAGTGCGCTACAGCACCGATGGCCAACCGGTGACCGCGCAGTCGCCGCTGTACCAGCAGCCGCTGACCGGGAAACTACCGACCACCGTGCAGGCGGCGGCGTTCTACCAGGGGCAGATGCTGGCCGCGAAGCCGACCATCGCCGCATTCACCGCGCAGTCGCTGCTCAGCCGCCGCAGTGATGAGCTACTCAGCTGCGTGGGCACGAACGGCCTGGTATTGCGCCTGGAAGACGATGGCCCGCGTGAGGGAACGCGTGCGGTGTTCAACGTGGACATCTTCCAGCCGTGCTGGCGCTGGCCGCAGGCGCAGCTGGACGGCATCGGCAACGTGGAAGTGCGTGCGGGGCGTATTCCGTACTACTTCCAGCTGGCCCACGACGAGCCGAAGCGCCGCTTCGAAAAGGCCCGGAGCGCACACGGTGAAATGCTGATCCGCCGCGGTGATTGCACGGGCAAGGTGCTGGCTCAGGTGCCGCTGCCGGCGCAGACCGATGCCGACGGCTTCGTGACCCTGCGCGCGGCGCTGCCGAAGGGCACCGCTGGCAACGGCGATCTGTGCATCAACTTCACCGGCGACACGCGCCCGGCGATGTGGGTGCTGGATGAGGTCACGCTCAGGTAGGTGCCAACCTTGGTTGCGCTTTGCGGCCGGATCCACGCATCGCGTGGATCTACTGTAGAGCCGGGCCCATGCTCGGCTGCTTTTCAACCGGAAAGCCGAGCATGGGCTCGGCTCTACAGGAACCTCACCCGCGCCAGCGCAGCAGCAGGTCGCGCAGCGGGGTCAGTGCGGTGGCCATGCCGGCGAGCACACCGATCGTGTTGGCGATGGCATCCATCGGGTCGGCCATGCGGTTGCTGGTCAGCGCGCCCTGCGCGAACTCGATGCCGATGCCCATCAGCACCAGGCCCACGCCCACCCACAGCAGCGGGCGGCCCCGACGGAACAGCTGCACCGCGCTGCCTGCCAGGATGAAATAGGCGAGGAAGTGTTCGCCCTTGTCGCTGTTTTCCGGCAACGGAATCGGCGGTGGCGGGATCAGGCAGACCACAATCACCAGCAGCACGGCCAAACCCCACAGCACGGCCCACAACCGCGGCCGCCGCAGTGGCTTGATCACCGGCAACACCTCGCTCACAGGCGCCAGCTCAGGTCACCCAGTTCGAAGGCCGGTTCGAAATCGACGCCACGCTGCAGGCCGATGGCCTGGAAGCGCTCGCCCATCTCGGTCGGCAGGGTCAGCTTCTTCACCTGGTCGCGCAACTGGATGCGGCCGACCTCGTCGGTGCGTTCCTCGGCCAGCAGCAGCACCTGGTCCAGGCCATTACCAAGCAGGAAGCTGGCCTGGCTGCAGTAGCCGGCCAGCTCGAAACCGCCGTGCATGCCGGCCTCGGCCATCGCGGTGAAATCCACCGACGCCGTAATGTCCTGCAGGCCCGGCCAGCGGTGCACGTCGTTGTGCACGTGGTGGCGGTAGAACGCGCGCACGGTGCCATCGTCGCGGTCGGGCTGGTAGAACTCGCCGCGGTTGTAACCGTAGTCGACGAACAGCATCGCGCCACGCTGCAGGCCGCCGGCCACCGCCTGCAGCCAGTACGGCAGCTGCGGCAGCACCTCGGAGCGGTAGCCTTCGGCGAAGGGCTTTTCCAGGTAGCGCTCGATGTGGCGCACCGCACCGTTGAGCAGAATATCGGCCGGCTGCGCACCACGGATGAAGTTGCCTTCGGCATCCAGCTCGACGGTTTCCTCATAGACCTCGCCATCGCGGATCAGGAAGCGCGGCGTCGGCAGCGCGTCGATCACCTCGTTGGCGAACACCACGCCTTCCCAGTCCTCTTCGAACGGGCGGTCGACCCAGTCCACGCGCGCGGCCAGCTCGGCCGGCAGGTTCTGCTGCAGGCGCTGCTGCTGTCGCTCGCGCAGGTCGGCGCTGGGTTCGAGGATGGCATAGCGCGACGGCAGCGCGTCCAGTTCGGCCAGGCGCAGCAGCACGGCCTCGGCAAAGGCGCCGGTACCGCCGCCCAGTTCCAGCATCCGCGCCTGTGCACCCAGCTGCGCGAACACCGGCGCCAGCGCATTGGCCACGCTGCCGGCGAACAGGCTGCCAAGCTCGGGCGCGGTGGTGAAGTCACCACTGCCACCGAACTTGCTGGCGCCGGCACTGTAGTAACCCCAGCCAGGGGTATACAGGCACAGTTCCATGAAGCGCGAGAAGGGCATCGCCCCGCCCTGGGCAAGGATCTCGGCGCGCAGGGCGGCGGCCAGCTGGTCGCTGTGGGCCAGGGCATCGGCTTCGGGCAGGGGGAAGGTGGGCTGCATGGCGTCTTCGAATGCGGTGACAATGGTGCACAGGATAGCCGAGCCTTGGAGGACCCTCGATGAGCGACACCCACCCCGTGGTCCTGATCACCGGCAGCGCGCGCCGGATCGGTGCGGCCATCGCCCGCCAGTTCCACGCCTGTGGCTGGTCGGTGGTGCTGCACGCCAACACCTCCAGCGCCGAGCTGCAGCAGGCCGCGTTCGATTTCGACAACGTGCGCCCCGGCAGCGTGCTGGCGCTGCAGGCCGACCTGCGTGACGCCGACGCCCTGCCTGACCTGGTGGAACAGGCCGTCACCCACTTCGGCCGCCTGGACGCGCTGGTCAACAATGCCTCCAACTTCTTCCCCACCCCGCTCGGTCAGGTCACCGCCGAGGCGATGGACGAGTTGTATGCGGTCAATGCACGCGCGCCGCTGCTGCTGTCACAGGCCGCCGCGCCCTACCTGCGCCGCCAGCAGGGCTGCATCGTCAACCTGACCGACCTGCACGGCACCGACCCGATGCGCGACCACATCGCCTACACCATGGCCAAGGCTGCGCTGGAAATGGCCACCCGCTCGCTGGCGCTGGAGCTGGCGCCGAAGGTGCGGGTCAATGCGGTGGCGCCCGGCGCGATCCTGTGGCCGGAACAGGGCAAGGACGATTTCGCCCGCGAGGCGCTGCTGGCGCGCACGCCGCTGGCGCGGATCGGCACGGTCGAGGAGATTGCCGAAGCGGTGTACTGGCTGGTGGCCGAAGCCAGCTTCGTCACCGGCCACACCCTGCGCGTGGATGGCGGGCGCACGGTCAGTTGAAGCATTGCCGGCCAGCGACCGGCACCACCGGTAGCGCCGGGCCATGCCCGGCGAGCGCAGCGGCAACAACAACCGATCATTCCAGCTCCACGACCTCGAACGCCTCGCCAAACTGCGTGTGCGCACGCCACAGCGTGGCCAGGTCCAACCCGCTGACCGGGTCGATGAAGTCCGGCGCGATGTCGGCCAGCGGCTTCAGCACGAAGGCATGCTTCAGCTCCGGGCGTGGAATGCGCAGGTGGCCGGGGCCTTCCACCACCAGGTCGCCGTAGAACACCACGTCGATGTCCAGGGTCCGGTCGGAGAAGCGTGGCCCGCTGCGGTCGCGGCCGTGCGCGTCTTCCAGCGCGTGCAGCCAGTCGTCCAGTTCCCCCAGCGGCAGGTCGGTGTCGATCGCCACGGCGTTGTTGAGGAAGGCCGGGCCGTCGAAGCCGACCGCGGCGGTTCGGTAGGCCGGCGACACCCGCAGCGCGCCGAAGCGCTCGCGCAGGGCCGTCACCGCGGCGTGGAGGTAGCGGCGGGGCTGGACGTTGCTGCCCAGGCTCAGGAGCGCGGTGGTCATGCGTTCAGGTGACGGCACTTGGGGGGGGGGCGTGGACATGCCGTCGTCACGGCGGCCTGCCTACAATCCGGGACGCACATGATAGGGCACCGACATGACCTATTGCGTTGGAATCGAGGTGGACGAGGGCCTGGTCTTCGCTGCCGACACCCGGACCAATGCCTCGCTGGACGATGTGCGCGTGCACCGCAAGCTGCACGTGTTCGAGTACCCCGGCCAGGCAGCCTACGTGCTGATGGCGGCTGGCAACCTGGCCACCACCCAGTTGCTGGTGTCGCGCCTCGGGCGCGATGCCAGCGAACGGCGCACGCCCAACCTGCACGACACGACCCACCTGTTCGAGGCTGCCGAGTACGTCGGCCAGCTGCTGGTGGACAGCCAGGTGCACAGCAGCCACAGCGAACATGGCCACGATGGGGTCAACACCCAGGCCACGCTGATCTTCGGCGGCCAGATCGCCGGCGAGCGGCCCGGTCTGTACATGATCTACCCGCTCGGCAACGCCATCGCCGCCTCGCCGGAGACGCCCTACCTGCAGATCGGTGAGTCCAAGTACGGCAAGCCGATCCTCGACCGCATCCTCAGCCCGGCCACACGCCTGGAGGATGCAGCGCGCACGGCGATCGTCTCGCTGGACTCCACCATCCGTTCCAACCTGTCGGTGGGCCTGCCGATCGATCTTGCGCTGCTGCGCGACGGTGAGCTGCGCATCGGCCAGCAGCTACGGCTGGGCGCGGATTCGGCGTTGTATGCCGACATCCATCAGAACTGGTCGCGGCGGCTGGAACAGGCGGTGGACGCCCTGCCGCGGTTCCCCTGGGAAACCGTCCTGTAGAGCCGGGCCCATGCTCGGCTGTCGAGGTCAATGCGAACAGCAGCCGAGCATAGGCTCGGCTCTACAGAACCCCAGCGGCATCAACCCAGCGCTTCGGCCACCGCGCGGAAGACCTGCTGCATCTGCAGCGGCTTGCGCAGCACATGCACCTCCACACCGGCCGGGAATGCATCGGCCGAGACCGGCACCGCAGGGTCCTCCAGCACCAGCGCCGGGCCGCGATAGCCCAGTGCCGCCATCTCGCCCAACAGCTGGCTGGCCGGCAGCAGCTTGGAGCCGGCGTCGGCGATCACCAGTGCCGGCAACGCCTCCTGCTGCATCCAGCGCAGCGCAGCCGGGCCGTCGGACGCCAGCTGCAGCTGGTAGCCCTGGCTGGACAGCGCATTGCCCAGCAGCGACAGGCGCGTGGCTTCGCCATCGACCACCAGAATCGACTGGCCACTGCCCAGTGCCACCAGCTGTTCGATCGGCTCACTGCCATCAATGGCGTCGTGCATCGGCAGGCGCAGCTCGAAGCAGGTGCCCTGCCCCGGCTGGCTGCTGACGTGGATGCTGCCGCCGGCGCCTTCAACAATGCGTTTGCAGGAGATCAGGCCCAGGCCGGTGCCATCGGCCTTGGTGGTGAAGAATGGATTGAACAGATGCGACAGTGTGTCCGCATCCATGCCGATCCCTTCGTCAGCCACCCGGATGTGCATCCAGTCCACGCCATCGCGCTGGCCGGCATGGCTGGCGGTCAGGCTCAGGCGACCGCCGTTGGGCATCGCCTGGATCGCGTTGAGCGCCAGGTTCAGCATCACCTGCTGCAGTTCGGTGTAGTTGGCGTCGACCACCAGGCCTTCGTCCTGCACCTGCAGTTCCAGGCGCACCGCATCGGGCACGTTGCTGCGCAACAGCAGCGCCACCGCATCGAACAGGCCATCGATCTCGATGCGTTCGCTCGGCTTGCGCGAACCGCGCACGAACGACAGCATCGATTCGGCCATCTCATGGCCACGGCGGCCGCACTCGGCGATGACATCGGCCAGATGGTGCAGCTGCGGATCGTCGGTTCGCGCCTTCAGCAGGTCCGGCATGATCAGCAGCGGCTGCAGGATGTTGCGCAGGTCGTGACTGAGGCCGGCGGCGAGCAGCGACAGGCTTTCCAGGCGCTGTGCGCGCATCAGTTCGGTTTCCACCCGAGCACGCTCGATCGCGCTGCGTGCATCGCGGATCGCACGCGCCACTGCCGACGGCAGGCGCGCCGGCAGGTGCTTGATGATGTAGTCATTGGCGCCCTTCTGCAGCGCCGCCACCGCGTTCTCCTCACCCATGGTGCCGGAGACGAAGATGAAGGGCACTTCCGGTGAGGTTTCGCGCACGATGCGCAGCGCGTCGTCACCGGAGAATCCCGGCATGCTCAGGTCGGACAGCACGATGTCCGGCTGGAACGCGACCAGTGCCTGGCGCAGTTCAGCCTCGCTCTCGACACGCTCGAAACGGGCCTCCAGGCCCGCATCAAGCATCTGTTCGGACATCAGCTCGGCATCTTCCGGTGAGTCCTCCACCAGCAGGATGCGCAGCGCCCCCAGGGCGGGACCGGTCAGGGGCATGGGCTCACTCGAGTTCCGGTGCCTGGTTGATCAACGCCCAGAACTTTCCCAGGGTCTGCACCGCGCCGAAGAACTGGTCCACGTCCACCGGCTTGACCACATAGGCGTTCACGCCCATGTCCCAGCTGCGGGCCAGGTCACTTTCCTCGCGCGAGGACGACAGGATCACCACCGGCAGGCGCTTGAGCTCTTCGTGCTCGCGGATCTGCCGCAGCACTTCCAGGCCATCCATGCGCGGCATCTTGATGTCCAGCAGCAGCACCGCCGGCAGGCCTTCCTCACGGTTGGCAAAGGCACCACGGCGCAACAGGTAGTCCATCACTTCCACGCCATCCTCGACGTGCACGATGGGGTTGGCCAGACGCGCCTCTTCCAGGGCGTCGATCGCCATTTCGGCATCAGCCGGGCTGTCTTCGGCGAGAAGAATGGTGCGCAGAGTGGTCATGCAGAAGGCCCTTGTTTGTCCGCATCGATCGCGGGAGGCAGGTAGAAGTGGAAGGTGGCGCCGACGTCCGGTTCAGCCTCGGCCCAGATACGGCCACCATGACGGGTGAGCACGCGGCGCACGCTGGCCAGGCCGATGCCGGTACCCGGGTAGTCGCTGGCCTTGTGCAGGCGCTGGAAGACACCAAACAGCTTGCCGGCGTAGGCCATGTCAAAGCCTGCACCATTGTCGCTGACCGTGAACTGATGACCGCCGTCAGGCTGCGGCTGGTAGTCCACGCGGATCTTCGCCGGTTCACGGTTGCCCGAGTACTTCACCGCGTTGCCGAGCAGGTTCAGCCAGACCTGGCGGATCATGTTCTCATCGCCCACCACGATCGGCAGCGGTGCGATGCTCCACTCCACATGGTGCGCATGGCCGCTGTTCTCGGCCTCGGCCTGCAGGTTGGAATCGAGCATGGCGCGGGTATCGGCCACCAGCGACTGCATGTCCACCGCCTGCTGGCGCATTGCCGCGCGGCCCAACCGCGAATACACCAGCAGGTCGTCGATCAGTGCCGCCATGCGCCGCGCCGAACTGGAGATCACCTCCAGGTAATGGCGGCTCTTGTCATCGGCGGCGTCGCCCAGATGGCGCGACAGCTTGTCGGAGAATCCGGCCACGTGGCGCAGCGGCGCGCGCAGATCGTGCGAGACCGAATAGCTGAAGGCTTCCAGTTCCCTGTTGACCTCGGACACCTGCGCAACCTTGCCTTCCAGCTGGCGGTTCAGTTCCTCCACCCGCAACTGCACGGCACGCTGCACGGTGACGTCACTGATCGTGAGCAACACCACTTCGTCGTCGGTGTCCGGCAGCGGCATGCGCCGCGCGTTGAGCAGCATGTAGCGCACCATGCCATCGGCGGCGCGCTGTTCATGCTCGAAGTCCCACAGTTCGCGGCCGCGCAACAGCACATCGGACAGTCGCTGGCGCATCACGGGATCCTTCCACGCGCCGTCGCCGACAGTGTCCAGCAACAGGCCATCGGCGCGTTCATCCTGCAGCCCGTACAACTCGGCGAAGGCAGGGTTGTGCAGCTGCACGCGCAGGTCGCGGTCGAGCAGCACGATCGGTTCACGCACGGTCTGCAGCACCGAGGCTGCACGTGCGGCCGAGCGCAGCGACTGCCGTTCTGCATACAGGCGGCGACCAATCTGCCGCTGCAGCAGCCACAGCACCAGGCCGAGCAGCGACAGCTGGATCACCAGCGAACTCCACGACACCAGCTCGGTCTGCTTGCGCTGGCGGGCAGCCTGCTCGGCACGCTGTGTCAGCAGTTTCTGCTCGCTGGCCTGCAGTTCCTCCACCAGGCCACGGATCGGATAACGCGTGCTCAGATCCTGCACCAGCTCGCGCTGATCACTGTTGGGCTCGGACTTTGCCAGTTCGCGGGCAAGCGCCATGCGCCCTTCCAGCATCGACTCGATGCGGCCGATGCGGATCAGCTGATCAGGATTGTCGCGGGTCATCCGCCCCAGTTCAGCCAGGCGCCCGGGAAGGTCATTGGCTTTGGCCATGCGCTCGCGCAGGCCAGGTGCGTCCACGCCCTTGGACAGGGTCAGCGCGGCCGATTCGACATCGCGTACATCGGCCTGCAGCTGTTGCAGCGCCACACCGACAGCCTGGGTATGGTTGACCCAGGCCATCGCATCTTCGCTGTCCTGCTGCAGTTTGCGCAGGGTCAACCACGGCACCACGATGATCGCGGCAGCGGCCAGCGCCAGGGCCGGCAACCGCCAGCGGTCCCAGATGTCATCACTGAAAACCAGCGCCATAGTTCCTCGTCAGCACAGCCGCAAAGCGTCTGCCGTTACCGGCCCCACTGCGGCGGAACCGGCAATATAGCGCAGGCGGTCACGACTCTGGAGTTTCCAGCGCGGTTGGCTGAACGGGTTCGGAATTCGATGCTTTAGAGCCGAGCCCACGCTCGGCTGCCTTGGAGTTCCAGCCGAGCATGGCTCGGCTCTACAGGTCAGTGGGCGCCCCGCATGGGGCGCCCACCGGGGTCAGCGCTTGGCAGCAGCACTGACCTTCAATGCAGCGGCATCGACGCGGGTCACGCCCTTGATGCCCTTGGCGGTGGTGACCGCCTTGTCCTTCTCGGCCTGGGTCGCCACGGCGCCACTGAGGCTGACCACGCCGTTCACCGTTTCCACCTTGATCTCCGTGCCCGGAACGTTGCTGCTGGCCAGCAGATCAGCCTTCACCTTGGTGGTGATCCAGCTGTCGGTCACCGGCTCGTTGGAATCATGGCGGTCGGCGTGGGTCATTGCCGAATGATCGGTCTTGGGGGGACTCTTCGCGGCCGGATCCTTGGCGAATGCGGCCGAGGAGGACAGCGCCAGGCCCAGCGTAAGGGCCGAGGCAATCAGCGTGCGGGTCGTATTGCTCATCGTGTCGTACTCCTGCGGAATGTGCTGCCAGTCTGGACAAGTAGGCGTAGAGCACGCGTGGCGCTGCGGTCACGCTGCCGTGAATCGACCCGCATTCAACGGCAACGGTTCAGTTTGGGGTTGCCGTCGTGGGTCGTTTACCCTGCCCTTCCCACTGCCGGAGCTCTGCCATGCGCCCCGACCTGCATCTGGCCCTGATCGGCTACGGCCTTGCCGGCCGCGTCTTCCATGCGCCCCTGATCCAGCACACGCCGGGCCTGGTGCTGCACAGCATCGTGAGCTCGCAGCGCGACACGCTGCTGCGCGCGTTCAGCGACGTGCACGTGCGTTCCACGCCGCAGGAGGTGTTCGACGATCCAGCCGTGGATGCCGTAGTGATCGCCACGCCGAATGAACAGCATGCGCCGCTGGCAATCGCGGCACTGGCTGCGGGCAAGCATGTGCTGGTCGACAAGCCGTTCGCGCTGGACGTGGCCCAAGCGGAAACGGTATTGGCTGCGGCACGCGATGCCGGACGCATCGTCACCGTGTTCCAGAACCGGCGCTTCGATGCCGACTTCCTCACGCTGCAGGCGCTGCTTGCGGACGGGACGCTCGGCAACATTGCCGAGTGCCATGCGCACTTCGATCGCTACCGTCCACAGGTACGCGACCGCTGGCGCGAACAGGATGGCCCCGGCAGTGGCCTGTGGTACGACCTGGGCCCGCACCTGCTGGACCAGATGTTGGTGCTGTTCGGCTGGCCCGAGGCGGTCGATGCCGATCTGGCCGTGCAGCGCGAAGGTGGCAGCGGCATCGATTACTTCCACGCGGTGCTGCACTACCCGCGGCATCGCGCGATCATCCATTCCGGTTCGCTGGTGGCGGCGCAGACGCCGCACTTCAGCGTGCATGGCAGCAAGGCCAGCTGGATCAAGCACGGCCTGGACGTGCAGGAGACGCAGCTGCGCCGCGGTGTGGCACCCGGTGCGCCGGGCTGGGGTATCGATCCGCGGCACGGTGAGCTGGTGCGCTGCGATGCCGAAGACAACGTGCAGCGCACGACGGTCGACAACCTGCCCGGTGACTACCGGCGGCTGTATGCACAGTTCGCGGCGGCGATGCATGGCGACGGAGAAGCCACGGTCAGCCCGGTGCAGGCATTGCAGTTGATGCGGCTGCTGCAGGCCGGCATGGACAGTGCGCGCGAAGGGCGGCGAATCGCGTTGGGATGATCGGCAGGGCTGCGCCCTGCACCCGCAGAAGCGGTAGTGCCGGCCGCTGGCCGGCAACCTCAACAGCAACAGCAAAAGCCGGCTATCCGTGGGATGGCGGGGTGGGTCCGGTTGCGGGGGACGCCGTAAACCCTTCCCTGGGGGCTTGG
>NZ_JBQEMR010000027.1:42166-46562 GCF_052045015.1 Stenotrophomonas sp. 22692 | reverse complement strand
TGTGAGCCGCATGGATGCGGCGACCAAGGCTACATGGACGTACTTGCGCCGTCCCTCGCGGGCCCCACCCGTCCGACCCAGCCCACGGGCCTGACTCTGCCAGCCACGAGGGGCCCCGCCGTTGGCCGCAGAACCGCCCCGCATGACCGCAATGGCGTCACACGTTAAACTCCCGCCGTGAATACTCCCACCTACACCGCCCAGCAACTCGCCGAGCAGTTCGGCCTGCAGGTCCATGGCGACCCCGCCACCGCCATCCATGGCGTGGCTACCCTCGCCCATGCCGGTCCTGGTCAGCTGACCTTCCTCGCCAATCCACGCTACCGCGCCCAGCTGGCCGACAGCCAGGCCTCGCTGGTGGTCCTGCGTGCCGACGACGCCGAGGCCGCCCCCGGCGCCGCGCTCGTGGCCAAGGACCCGTACACCACCTTCGCCAAGATCGCCGCGCTGTTCGATATCGCGCCAACGCGCCCGCCGGGCATCCACCCCAGCGCCGTCATCGATCCCAGCGCCCAGGTCGCCGCCAGCGCCCATATCGGTCCCTTCGTCTCCGTCGGCGCGCGCAGCGTGGTCGGTGAGAACTGCATCATCGGCACTGGCAGCGTGATCGGCGAAGACTGCAGCCTGGACAACGGCTGCGAGCTGATCGCGCGGGTCACCCTGGTCACCCGGGTCAAGCTCGGCAAGCGCGTTCGCGTGCATCCCGGCGCCGTACTCGGCGCCGATGGCTTCGGCCTGGCCATGGACGCCGGCAAGTGGATCAAGGTGCCGCAGCTCGGCGGCGTGCGCATCGGCGACGATTGCGAAATCGGCGCCAACACCTGCGTCGACCGTGGCGCGCTGGAAGACACCGTGCTGGACGAAGACGTGCGCCTGGACAACCTGGTGCAGATCGCGCACAACGTGCAGATCGGCGCGCACTCGGCCATCGCCGGCTGCACCGGCATCGCCGGCAGTGCCAGGATCGGCCGCTACTGCCTGCTCGGCGGCCACGTCGGCGTGGTCGGCCACCTCGAGATCTGCGACAAAGTCGTGATCACCGGCAAGTCGGTGGTCCGCAATTCCATCCATGAGCCGGGCGAGTACTCGTCCGGCACCCCGTTGACCGACAACCGCACGTGGCGCAAGAACGCCGCGCGCTTCAAGCAGCTGGACGCATTGGCTCGCCGCGTCCTGGCTGCTGGCAAGGAGAAAGAATGAACGACACGCTGCAGCTTCCGATCGACGTCTGCCAGATCCAGGAACTGCTACCGCACCGCTATCCGTTCTTGCTGGTGGACCGGGTGCTTGAGCTCGACATCGAGGCCAAGCGCATCCTTGCGCAGAAGAACGTCAGCATCAACGAGCCGTTCTTCCAGGGTCACTTCCCGGGCCGCCCGATCATGCCTGGCGTGCTGATCATCGAAGCGCTGGCGCAGGCCGGTGGCGTGATGACCCAGCTCACGCTCGGCCGTGACTCGCAGTCCAAGCTGTTCTACATGGTCAAGGTGGAAAACGCCCGCTTCAACAAGCAGGTCGTGCCCGGCGACGTGCTGATGCTGGATGTGCAGATGAAGCGCCTGATCCGCAACATGGGCTGGTACTACGGCGAAGCCAAGGTCAACGGTGAAGTCGTTGCCTCGGCCGAAGTCATGTGTGCCGGCGCCAAGGGCTGATCCACTGGAGGCAGGAATGACTGACAACGCACCGCGGATCCACCCGACCGCCGTCATCGACCCGGCCGCGCGCCTGGCCGATGACGTCCAGGTGGGCGCGTTCACCCTGATCGGTGCCGATGTGGAAATCGGTGCCGGCACGGTGATCGGCCCCCATTGCAGCATCCACGGCCCGACGAAGATCGGCCGCGACAACCGCTTCATCGGCCACGCAGCGGTCGGTGGCGAACCGCAGGACAAGAAGTATGCAGGGGAGCGCACCGAGCTGGTGATCGGCGACCGCAACGTGTTCCGCGAGTTCGTCACGCTGAACCGTGGCACCGGCGGCGGCGGCGGCATCACCAGCATCGGCGACGACAACTGGATGCTGGCCTACACGCACGTGGCGCATGACTGCCATGTCGGCAACTTCTGCGTGTTCTCCAACAACACCACCCTGGCCGGCCATGTGACCGTGGGCGACTACGTGATCATCAGCGGCTTCGCCGGTGCCCACCAGTTCTGCCGGATCGGCGCGCATGCCTTCCTCGGCATGGGGGCGCTGACCAATGGCGACGTTCCGCCGTTCACCATGGTCGGCACCGATTCGCTGGGCCGCCCGCGCGGCATCAACAGCGAAGGCCTGAAGCGCCGCGGTTTCGATGCCGAGCGCATTTCCGCCATCAAGCGTGCCTACCGCACCCTGTACGTGGCGGGCCTGCCGCTGGCCGAAGCCAAGGTGCAGCTGACCGAACAGGCGCGTGACAGCGATGACGTGAAGGCCATGCTGGACTTCATCGAGCACGCCGAGAGGCCCTTGCTGCGATGAGCAGCACGACCGGCCAGGCGCCGGCCGGCGCCGCTGTGATTCCGCTGGCCTCGATGACCGGCAGCGTCCCCGCGCAACGGGTGCTCAGCGAGCGCCCGTTGCGGATCGCCCTGGTCGCCGGTGAGGCCTCCGGCGATCTGCTCGGTGCGGGCCTGGTTCGCGAACTGAAAGCGCGCTTCCCGCATGCCGAATTCGCCGGCATCGGTGGCGACGCCATGCGCAGCGCCGGCTGCCAGACCTGGCACGATGCCAGCGAACTGGCGGTGATGGGCCTGACCGAAGTACTGCGCCATCTGCCGCGCCTGCTGAAGCTGCGCTCGGCGTTCCGCCAGCGTGCGCTGGACTGGCAGCCGGACGTGTTCATCGGCATCGACGCCCCCGACTTCAACCTGGGCATCGAGCGCTGGCTGAAGCAGCGTGGCGTGCGCACCGTGCATTACGTCAGCCCCTCGGTCTGGGCCTGGCGTGAGAAGCGTGCCGAGAAGATCGGCAGCAGCGCCGACCTGGTGCTGTGCCTGTTCCCGATGGAGCCGCCCATCTATGCCAAGCACGGCATCGACGCGCGCTTCGTCGGCCATCCGATGGCCGACGACATTCCGCTGCAGGGCAACCGCGAGGAAGCGCGCGCCGCGCTTGGCCTGCCGACTTCGGCCAAGGTGCTGGCGGTGCTGCCGGGCAGCCGCCTGGGCGAAATCTCGCGCCTCGGCGAACCCTTCTTCGAGGCTGCCTGGCAGGTCTCCGAACGCATCCCGGGCCTGCACGTGGTGGTGCCTGCCGCCAACCCCGCCTGCAAGCGCCTGATCGAAGAGCAGCTGTCACGCTCGGCGCTGCCGGTCGCGTACTCGCATGTGCTCGACGGCCAGGCCCGCAACGCCATGATCGCCGCCGACGTGGTGGTGCTGGCGTCCGGTACCGCGACCCTGGAGGCGATGCTGGTGAAGCGGCCGATGGTGGTCGGCTACCGTGTCAACGAACTGACCTACCGTCTGGTCAAGGCATTCGGCCTGATCAAGGTCGACCGCTTCGCCCTGCCCAACATCCTGGCCGGGCAGGACCTGGCACCGGAACTGATGCAGCACGACTGCACGCCGGACAAGCTGGCCGCGGCCATCCAGCAGTGGTTCGACCACCCACAACGGGTAACCGACCTGCAGGACACCTATGCACGCCTGCATGAGCGCCTGCGCCGCAATGCTTCGGCACGTGCCGCCGACGCCGTCGGCGAGCTGCTGATGCGCGACCAGGCCCAGGCATGAGCCGCCGCCACGCCGCAGCGGCCAGCCTGGCCCTGTTCGATGGCAGCGCGGTAATCGAGCCGGAACGCCTGGTTGCCGGCGTCGATGAGGCCGGCCGTGGTCCGCTCGCCGGGCCGGTGGCGGTGGCGGCGGTGGTGTTCGACCCGGCACGGCCACGCATCAACGGCCTGGACGATTCCAAGCAGCTCACCGCGGCGCGCCGCGAGCAGCTGCATGACCGCATCATCGAGCGCGCCCTTGCCTGGCACGTGGTGCTGGTGGACGTGGACACCATCGACCGCCTGAACATCTACCAGGCCACCCTGCAGGGCATGCGCGATGTCGTCGCCGCGGTCGCCCACGTGGCCGGCTTCGCGCGCATCGACGGCAACGTGGTGCCCAAGGGCCTGGTACTGCCGGCGCAGGCGCTGATCGGCGGCGATGGCATCGACCGCGCGATCATGGCCGCATCGATCCTGGCCAAGGTCTCGCGCGATCGCTACATGCAGGACGTGCACGCCCGCCACCCGCAGTACGGCTTCGAGCAACACAAGGGCTATGGCACCCCGGCCCACCTGGCCGCCCTGCGCGAGCACGGCCCCTGCATGGAGCACCGGCGCAGCTTCGCCCCGGTACGTGAGTGCCTCGGTTGACCTTGTAGAGGGGGGGAAAGGAGGAGGTTTCGCGCGAAGGAAAGG
>NZ_JBQEMR010000027.1:0-42156 GCF_052045015.1 Stenotrophomonas sp. 22692 | reverse complement strand
ATGCTCGGCTTTCCGCAGCAGCCGAGCGTGGGCTCGGCTCTACAGGAAACGGGCTCCCGCACGCCTGAACCCGGTCGTCCTCCGGGGCCTGTCAAGAGCTTGTCGCGCCTCTCCGCCCTCGTTACCCTGACCGGGCACTCCAGCGCTTCCCGACCCCGGCGACGATTCCCCCGTCAGCACCCGGGGCCCGCGCGCTCCAACCTGGTCCGGCATGTCCAACTCCCGCTTCGTACATCTCCACGTCCACACCGAGTTCTCGCTGGCGGACTCCACCATCCGTGTGCCGGCCAAACCGGACCAGGCGGACCCGAAGAAGGCCAAGCAGGCCAACCTGCTGTCGCGCTCGGTCGAGCTCGGCCTGCCCGCGCTGGCAGTGACCGACCTCAACAACCTGTTCGCGCTGGTCAAGTTCTACAAGGCCGCCGAAGGCGTGGGCATCAAGCCGATCGCCGGTGCCGACGTGCTGATCGCCGAGGAAGGCCAGGACCCGTGGCGGATGACCCTGCTGTGCCGCGATCGCGAGGGCTACCTGAGCCTGTCGCGGCTGCTGACCCGCGCCTGGATGGAAGGCCATCGCCCGGAAGGCGGTGTGGCCATCCATCCGGACTGGCTGAAGGCCGGCAACGCCAACCTGTTCGCGCTGGCCGGCCGGCAGAGCCTGGCCGGGCGCCTGGCGCTGGACGGCAAGCATGAGCTGGCCGAGCAGCAGCTGGCCGACTGGCAGCGCGTGTTCGGCGACGGCCTGCACCTGGAACTTACCCGTACCGGCCGCGAGGGCGAGGAAACCTTCAACCAGTTCGCGCTGATGGCGGCCGGCCAGCGTGGCCTGCCGGTGGTGGCCAGCAATGATGTGCGCTTCCTGTCGCCCACCGATTTCAGCGCGCACGAAGCGCGCGTGTGCATTTCCACCGGCCGCGTGCTGGACGATCCCAAGCGCCCGCGCGAGTACAGCGACCAGCAGTACCTGAAGTCGGCCGAGGAGATGTGCGCGCTGTTCGCCGACATCCCCGATGCGATCGACAACACGCTGGCGCTGGCCGAGCGCTGCAACATCGAGATGCGGCTGGGCACCTACTTCCTGCCCAACTACCCGGTGCCCGACGACGAGACCCTGGACACCTGGATCCAGAAGATGTCGCGCGACGGCCTGGAAGAGCGCCTGGAGAAGAATCCGCTGGCGCCGGGCAAGACCCGCGAAGAGTATTTCGAGCGCCTGGAGTTCGAGCTCAACACCATCATCAAGATGGGCTTCCCGGGCTACTTCCTGATCGTGGCCGACTTCATCCAGTGGGGCAAGAACCAGGGCATCCCGATCGGCCCGGGCCGTGGTTCCGGTGCCGGTTCGCTGGTGGCGTGGGCGCTGAAGATCACCGATCTGGACCCGTTGCCGTACAACCTGCTGTTCGAGCGCTTCCTGAACCCGGAACGCGTGTCGATGCCCGACTTCGACATCGACTTCTGCATGGACCGCCGCGACGAGGTGATCGACTACGTCGCACGCAAGTACGGGCGCGAGCGCGTCAGCCAGATCATCACCTACGGCACCATGGCCGCCAAGGCGGTGGTGCGCGACTCCGGTCGCGTGCTCGGC
The DNA here is from genome assembly GCF_052045015.1 of Stenotrophomonas sp. 22692. Classification (NCBI taxonomy): domain Bacteria; kingdom Pseudomonadati; phylum Pseudomonadota; class Gammaproteobacteria; order Lysobacterales; family Lysobacteraceae; genus Stenotrophomonas; species Stenotrophomonas sp. 22692. Next base: position 40,565 of record NZ_JBQEMR010000027.1, on the reverse strand, counting down.
TTCCCGTACGGCCTGGTCGACGGCGTTTCCAAGCTGATCCCGAACATCCTGGGTATCCACCTGAAGGATGCACTGGGCAAGGGCAAGGAAGGCCCCAGCTCGGAAATGGCCTCGCCGGAACTGATCCAGCGCTACGAGACCGAGGACGATGTCCGCGACCTGATCGACCTGGCGCTGCAGCTGGAAGACCTGACCCGCAACGCCGGCAAGCATGCCGGTGGCGTGGTGATCGGGCCCGAGCCGCTGAGCGAGTTCTGCCCGCTGTATGCCGAACACGACGAGAACGGGCTGGGCAAGAACCCGGTCACCCAGTTCGACAAGAACGACGTGGAAGAAGTGGGCCTGGTGAAGTTCGACTTCCTCGGCCTGCGCACGCTGACCATCATCGACTGGGCGGTGAAGGCGATCAACAAGCGCCACGAGCGCGCCGGCATTCCGCCGGTGGACATCGCCGCGATCCCGCTGGACGACACGCCCACCTACAAGGACATCTTCGCCAACGGCAACACCGGCGCGGTGTTCCAGTTCGAATCCTCGGGCATGCGCCGCCTGCTGAAGGACGCGCGCCCCGACCGTTTCGAAGACCTGATCGCGCTGGTGTCGCTGTACCGCCCTGGCCCGATGGACCTGATTCCTTCGTTCAACGCGCGCAAGCACGGCCAGGAAGAAATCATCTATCCCGATCCGCGCACCGAAGCCATCCTGAAGGACACCTACGGCATCATGGTGTACCAGGAGCAGGTGATGCAGATGGCGCAGATCGTCGGCGGCTACTCGCTGGGCGGCGCCGACCTGCTGCGCCGTGCGATGGGCAAGAAGGTGCCGGCCGAAATGGCCAAGCACCGCGAGATCTTCCGCGAAGGTGCGGCCAAGGACGGCGTGGACGAAGCCAAGGCCGATGCGATCTTCGACCTGATGGAGAAGTTCGCCGGCTACGGCTTCAACAAGTCGCACGCCGCCGCCTATGCGCTGGTCAGCTACCAGACCGCGTGGCTGAAGCGCCACTACCCGGCCGAGTTCATGGCGGCCACGCTGTCGTCCGACCTGGACAACACTGACAAAGTGGTCGGCTTCCTCGACGAGGTGCGCAACCTTGGCCTGACCGTGCTGCCGCCCAAGGTGAACCAATCGGCCTTCATGTTCGAAGCGGTCACCCCGGACACCATCCAGTACGGCCTCGGTGCGATCAAGGGCGTCGGCCAGGGTGCCTGCGAGGCGGTGGTCGAGGAGCGGCTGAAGGGCGGCCCGTTCAAGGACCTGCTCGACTTCTGCACCCGCGTCGGCTCGGCCAAGCTCAACCGGCGCACGCTGGAAGCGATGATCAACTGTGGTGCGCTGGACGAGCTCGGCCGCAACCGCGCCTCGCTGATGCTGCAGCTGCCGGAAGTGATCAAGGCCACTGATCAGATGGCGCGCGAGCGTGCGTCCGGGCAGAACTCGCTGTTTGGCGGGCCCGACCCGAGCACCGTGTCGATCCAGCTGGACCTGCCCGAAGCCGAAGAATGGCCGCTGCTTCAGCGCCTCAACGGCGAGCGCGACACGCTCGGTTTCTACCTCAGCGGCCACCCGTTCGATCCCTGGCGCGACGATGTGCGCGATCTGGTAGGCAACGACCTGGGTTCGGTGGAGAAAATCTGGAGCGCCAACAGCGGCGGCGGTGGCGGCGAGAAGCGCTGGCGCCCGGAAGTGCAGACCGTGCTGGCCGGCCAGGTGGTCGGCGTGCGCCGCAAGGGCGAGAGCCAGATCTTCATCCAGCTGGAGGACGGTCGCGGCCGGGTGGAGTGCAGCGCGTTCTCCGATGCGATGGCCGAGTTCGGCCACCTGATGACCAAGGACCGCATCCTGGTGGTCAAGGGCGGCCTGCGTGAGGACGAATTCAACGGCGGCTTCGCGTTGCGCATCCGCCAGTGCTGGGACTTCGACGAAGTGTGCGCCAACTACGCCACGCGGCTGTCGCTGCGCCTGGACCTGCGCCAGCAGCGCCCGGTCTGGGAGCGCATCAATGCCCTGCTCGACCGCCATCGCCCGGGGCGCACGCCGCTGCGCCTGGACCTGCTGCTGAAGGGCCCGCACGGCGGTGTCGCCGGCATGCTGGATGTCTCCGGGCAGAGCGCAGTGCGCATCGATTCCAAGCTGATGGAGGCGCTGCGCGCCGACCCGGCCGTACGCACGCTGAAGGTGCGCTACAGCCCGCCGTGGGCCAGCTGAGGCTGGCTGCTTCGTGTTCCTGTTTTCCCGTTCCAGTCATCAAGGACGATTGCCGATGAAGACCCTGCTGTTCCCGTTCGTTGCCGCACTGGCGCTGGCCGCCTGCTCGCCGTCGAAGATCGAGTTCCAGATCGACAACCCGACCGACACGCCGCTGGCGCTGAGCATCGATGGCAAGGACCTGCCGGTCGCCGCGCACGGCTCGCGCCCGGTTTCGCTGGCCATTGGCGAGCATCGCCTGCACACCGACACGCTCGGCGATGTGCGCTTCATCGTCTACGTCGATGGCCGCGGCGGCCTGATCAACCCGACCCTGAGCGAGTACGTGATCGCTCGCGAGGTCTATGTCACCGACGAGAGCAAGCTGAAGAACTTCGGCACCGGCAAGGCCGGCATCGAGCTGGGCGGCGTCGACTTCGAGGGCCCGTTCGAGAAGAGCCACGAACTGTTCATCGACAAGACCTGGACCTACGGCGTGCGCGAACCCTTCCCGAAGGAAAAGGTGGTCGCCCACGTCGATTCCAGTGGTGGCCAGATCGTCGCCAAGGTGTTCACGGCACCGGATTTCATCGCCTACGTCGAGGAAGGCATGGGCGAGCCAGGTGCGTTCAAGCGCGAACAGCCGGCCGGCTACGTGGCCCCGGCATTCAGCCTGGAACCGGCCCCGGCCAGCCTGCCGGCACTCGACCCCGCCTTCGAGGCGCATGCCGCGCCGCTGCGCGAGGTCTACGCGCAGTGGCTGAAGGCCACCACCGCCGATGAACAGAAGGCCCTGCGCAAGCAGGACTTCGACGCGCAGATGGCCTTCACCTCGGCCACCGCCACCCTGGGCAGCGGCCTGGGCCGGGAAGCCAACGAGGCCTACAACGACTTCGTTTCCCAGCGCAGCCAGCTGATGGGCCGCAGCGCGCTGGTGGTGCCCTGAGCTGACTGGCGCGCCCTGCCCGGCTGCGCTACCGTCGCCTTCCAGACGAAGGCGTACGGGTGGTTTGCACGCATTCGGCTAGAATTCCCCTCTTCTTTACACGACGGCTTCCGATGAATCCGAACTACCTCGACTTCGAGCAACCCATCGCCGACCTGGAAGCCAAGATCCAGGAACTGCGCAACGCCAGTGCCGGGCCGGCGGTCAATGTCGAGGCGGAAGTGCACGCGCTGCAGGACAAGCTGCGCATGCGCACCGCGCAGATCTTCCGCAACCTGACCTCGTGGCAGGTGCTGCAGCTGGCCCGTCACCCGTCGCGCCCGTATACCGCCGACTACATCCGCGTCATGTTCGATGAGTTCCAGGAGCTGGCCGGTGACCGCGCCTTCGCCGACGACAAGGCCATCATGGGCGGCCTGGCCCGCATCAATGGCCGTTCCGTGATGGTGATCGGCCACCAGAAGGGCCGCGACACCAAGGAAAAGATCAAGCGCAACTTCGGCATGCCCAAGCCGGAGGGCTACCGCAAGGCCCTGCGCCTGATGAAGATGGCCGAGCGCTTCGGCCTGCCGGTGCTGACCCTGATCGACACCGCCGGCGCCTGGCCGGGCATCGACGCCGAATCGCGCGGCCAGTCCGAAGCGATCGCACGCAACCTGATCGAGATGGCCGAACTGAAGGTGCCGATCATCTGCACCGTGATCGGTGAAGGCGGCTCCGGCGGCGCGCTGGCGCTGGGCGTGGGCGACCGCACCGTGATGCTGGAATACGCGGTGTACTCGACCATCACGCCGGAAGGCTGCGCCTCGATCCTGTGGAAGGACGCCGGCAAGGCCAAGGAAGCCGCCGAGCAGCTGGGCCTGACCGCGCCGCGCCTGAAGAGCCTGGGCCTGGTCGACAAGGTCGTGCGCGAGCCCACCGGCGGCGCCCACCGCAACCCGACCCAGATGGCCAAGCGCCTGAAGGCCGTGCTGCTGAACGAACTGGACGCGCTGGACAAGCTGTCCACCGAACAGCTGCTGGAACAGCGCTACACCCGCCTGCGCAGCTACGGCACGTACGAAGCGGCCTGATTCATCGGCTTGTTACTTTCTTGCTCGTGCAAGAAAGTAACCAAAGAACACGCCGCCGAACGCGAGCCGGTGCTATGCACCGGTTCCCTGCGCTTCTCGGTGAATCAGGGGGCGGCGCCGAACTCGCTGCGCTCAGACATCGGCGCCTCTTCGCCCCTGTTTCACCTGCGATGCTCGGCTCGCTCACGGCGGACCTGAGCATCAAAAGCCACAGCTGCACCCAGTAGATCCACGCCATGCGTGGATGCCTCTGCTTTGGCGAAGAATCACGCGAGCCCGTAGAGCCAAGCATGGCTCTACGGATAACAGACTGTCAGAACGGCTTGGCCAGCACCAGCCACACGATCGGAATGAAGGCCAGCAGCGGGATCTCGTTGATCCAGCGCAGCGCGCGCGACGACGGCAACGCCCTGCCCTTGGCCACGCCCTTCAACAGGCGGCCGATCCAGCTGAAGTACACCAGCAGCACCACCACCAGCCCCAGCTTGGCATGCAGCCAACCGGCACCACCGGGCGCGACCATGGTCGGGAAATCCGGGATGACCTTGTAACCCAGCCACAGCACCAGGCCGAGCAGGAATGCCAGGCCGAACATCGAGTGGCCGAAGCGGTACAGGCGCAGGCCCATCAGCTGCAGGCGCTCGGTCACGGCCTGCTGGCCTGCGGTCTCGGCCAGGTTCACCAGGATGCGCGGCAGGTAGAACACCGTGGCCATCCACGCCACCACGAACACGATGTGGAAGGTCTTCACCCAGTAGTAGCTCTGCATGCGCTCGCTCCAGCGGCTGGCGTAGATGGGCGGCCATTCTCGCACGCGGTGACCACCGCGCCCCACGCACCGCCGCCGCGACACATCGACGCATGGCGCGCCGCAACACCGTACGATAGGCGCCGTTTTCCCCGATCGCGCACCGCCCCATGGACAAGACCTACGACGCCGCCTACTTCCAACGCTGGTACCGCCGTGCCGACATCGGTGGCAGCGCCCGCCTGGCGCGCAAGGTCGCCCTGGCCGTGGCCAGCGCCGAGTACTACCTGGAACGACCGATCCGCAGCGTGCTGGACATCGGCTGCGGCGAAGGCGCCTGGCGCGCACCGCTGTTGAAGCTCCGTCCGAAGGTCGAATACCTGGGCTTCGACAGCAGCGAGTACGCTGTGCGCCGCTACGGCCGCACCCGCAACCTGTACCTGGCCGCCTTCGGCGACTTCGCCTGGCTGCGGCCCTGCGCCCCGGTCGACCTGCTGGTGTGTTCGGACGTGATGCACTATGTGCCCGACCGCGAGCTGCGCGCCGGCCTGGCCGGCGTGGCCGAGCTGACCGGCGGCGTGGCCTTCTTGGAGACCTTCGCCGCCGAGGACGCGTTCGAAGGCGACCACGAGGGCTTCCAGGCCCGCCCGGCGCGCTGGTACCGCCGCACGCTGGCCCGGCACGGCCTGCTGCCGGTTGGGTCGCACTGCTGGCTCGGCCCCGCTCTGGCAGGCGATGCGGCCGCGCTGGAACGGATGTGAATCCGGATTCATTATTTTCAGTCAACTTAACCTGCGGGACACCGAGATGGGATATGCTGCGCGGCAACATATGACCATACATATTCGGTCGTCATGCTCTATCAACTGCACGAACTGACCCGCAACCTGCTCGCCCCCTGGGTGCATCAGGCCCAGGCCAACGCCAGATTCTTCGCCAACCAGGGTCACTGGTGGTCGCAGATGCCGGGCGCTGATCGCCTGGCGGCGGTCAATGAACTCTTCCATCGCATCGGCAAGGATTACGAGAAGCCCGAATGGGGCATCAACGAAATCGAGGTCGACGGCGAGCGCGTGCCGATCGTCGTGCACGAGGAAGTGAGCAAGCCGTTCTGCAAACTGCTGCGCTTCAAGCGCCACAGCAATGAAGCCGACCAGCTGCACACGATGCTCAACCAGCCGTTCGTGCTGGTCGTTGCGCCGCTGTCCGGCCACCACGCCACGCTGCTGCGCGATACCGTGCGCACGCTGCTGCGCGACCACCGTGTGTACGTCACCGACTGGGTGGACGCGCGCATGGTACCGGCCAACGAAGGCGAGTTTGGCCTGGACGATTACATCGCCTACATCCAGGAGTTCATCCGCCATCTGGGCGTCGAACGCCTGCACGTGGTCAGCGTGTGCCAGCCGACCGTACCGGTGCTGGCCGCGGTTTCGCTGATGGCCAGCCGTGGCGAACCGACGCCGCGCACGCTGGTGATGATGGGTGGCCCGATCGATGCGCGCTGCAGCCCGACCGCAGTGAACAACCTGGCCACGCAGAACCCGCTGTCGTGGTTCGAGAACAACGTCATCCACACCGTACCGGCCAGCTATCCCGGCGCCGGCCGCCGCGTGTACCCGGGCTTCCTGCAGCACGCCGGCTTCCTGTCGATGAACCCGAGCCGCCACTTCAGCTCGCACTGGGATTTCTACACCGACCTGGTAAAGGGCGACCTGGAAGACGCCGACGCGCACCGTCGTTTCTACGACGAGTACAACGCAGTGCTGGACATGCCGGCCAAGTACTACCTGGATACCATCCGCGTGGTGTTCCAGGACTTCCTGCTGCCGCGTGGCGAGTGGGTGGTCAATGGCGAGAAGGTCGATCCGTCGGCGATCCGCGATACCGCGCTGCTGAGCATTGAAGGCGAGCTGGACGATATCGCCGGCCTCGGCCAGACCGAAGCCGCGCAGGCGCTGTGCACCGGCATCACTGCGGACCGCCGTGAGCATTTCATCGTCGAAGGTGCCGGCCACTACGGCATTTTCAGCGGCCGTCGCTGGCGCGAGGTGGTGTACCCGAAGGTGCGCGACTTCTTCGCCGCCCATGCCGAAGCACCGGCGGCGAAGGTCACGAAGAAGAAGAGCAACGTCACCCCGTTGCGGCGAAAGGCGGGGTAATTCCCCCGTGCTGGGTGCCGACCTTGGTCGGTACGCCCTGGTAGATGCCAACCTTGGTTGGCGCTCCACCAGAGCGGAGCCGGCGAACATCCCGGTAGCTGATGGAGCGTGCCAACCCAAGGTTGGCACCTACCAGCGCGGAGCCCGTCAAACATCCCGACGTTGATGGTGATGCCAACCAAGGTTGGCACCTGCCGAAGCGTGGATTCCCGCTTACAACCGCACCAGCAGGTTCTTCGCGATCAGCCCATGCAGCTTGCCGATGCCACGTGCCAGATGCATCGTCAACAGCAGCAGCAGCGTGCCCGCCGCAGCAACCGCGATCGCCACCAGCGGCGAGGCCGCCATCGGCAGCACGTTCACGTCGTTGATGTACACGCCCGGAATCTCGCCACTGAAGATCGCCGCGACCGGCGCCCAGATCAGGCTCAGCGACAGCGACAGCAGCGTCACCGCGATGGTGAAGTAGACCACGCCCAACGGCAGCATCAGCACGAAGTACAGCAGGGTCAGCCAGGTACGGCCATCGGTGAACATGTCGCCGATGCGCTGCAGCCAGGTGCGGCTGCGATCGGTGTAACGCGGACGGCGCGGCATGCGTTCTCCCAGCAGCGCTTCCACCAGCCGTCCTTCCAGCAGCGCCAGCCCGCGCACCGAGCCGAAGAACAGCACGGTCAGCGGAATGCCCACGATCAGGATCAGCAGGCCCAGCGACAGCGACAGGCCGGTCACCACCCAGGTGAAGAAGAAGATGCCGGTAGCCAGCGACAGCAGCATGTAGAACAGCGCGCCGTAGGTATGCGGATCGGCGACCACGCCGAAGAAGCGCGCCAGCAGCGAGCGCTGCACCGGTGCCGGCAGCGGCGCGGCGGGCTCGACGCCGCTGGCTTCCGCCGCCGCACGCAGCACCGGCCCGGTATCCGCACGCGGCGTGCGCAGCGCGCGGTTCACCGTCACTTCGGTCTCGCGGTAGATCTCGGCCACTTCGTCCGGCGCACCGTAGCTGCCGGCCACGTCGGCGATGACCTCGGCTTCGCTGCGGCCGGGCTGCGCCGCCAGCTCCGAGCGCAGGTATTCCTCGGCGTCGTACAACGCGTCCTGCACCATCGCCGGATCGGCACCTTCCAGCGCCGCGCGCAGCTGCGCCAGATACTGCGGGATGGTGGTCGGCAGGGCGCGGCCTGCCAGGCTCGGGTCGTTCATTGCGGTACCCCCTCCAACACGGAATCGACGGAATCACGGGTGGCCTGCCAGGCCTGGCGCCACTGCGCCAGCACGCCGCGGCCACGTTCATTGATGCGGTAGTAGCGCCGGGGCGGACCACTGCTGGATGGCTCCACATGGCTTTCCAGCAGCCCGGCGCCCTCCAGGTTGCGCAGCACCGGGTACAGCGCGCTCTGCTTGCCGCTCAGCACGCCCTCGCCCACCCGCTCCAGCTCCTTGGCAATGAGGTAGCCGTACAGCGGCTCCCCGGCCCGGGCCAGCACCGCCAGCAGGGCCAGCGACACCGTTCCGGCGCTGAGCTCCTTCTGGAACTTCTTCAGGTGGACATCGTCTTCGACCATGACCTGCCCTCCACTACGTTGAAGTCCACAGTAGTGCGAAGTTCGGTATAGCGAATGTGTCGTTAGTCATCGTGCCGGTTGGCGCGGCTGCGCGGCTCACGCAGAATCGAACCCTCGTTCATGTTCCGGGGTTCCCATGCCGCACCGCCGTCGCCTTGCACTGACCGCCCTCGCCCTGGCCTGCCTGCTGCCCTCGCTGGCCAGCGCTGCCGCCCCGTACCGTAGCCCGCAGCAGATCCTCGATGCCTCGGCGGCCAGCGACTGGCGCACGCCGGACCCGGCCAACCTGCTGTACATGGACCTGCCCGCCGGGCGCGTGATCATCGAGCTGGCACCGCAGTTCGCCCCGCGGCATGTGGCCAACATCCAGACCTTCGCCCACGAGCACTTCTGGGACGGCACCAGCATCTACCGTTCGCAGGACAACTTCGTGGTGCAGTTCGGCGATGCCGACGCCGATGACGCAGCCAAGGCCAAGCCGTTCGGCAGTGCCGCGCGCAAGCTGCCGGCCGAGTTCGAGCGCGCCAGCGCCGGCCTGAAGGTCAGCGTGCTGCCGGACCGCGATGGCTGGGCCGCGCAGACCGGTTTCGTCGACGGCTTCCCGGTCGGCCAGGACCCGCAGGCCGGCAAGGCCTGGCTGGCGCACTGCTACGGGATGCTCGGTGCCGGCCGCAGCAACGAGGAAGACAGCAGCATCGGCGCGGAACTCTATGTGGTGACCGGCCAGTCACCGCGTCAGCTGGACCGCAACATCACCCTGGTCGGCCGCGTGCTGAAGGGCATGGAACTGCTCAGCGCGACGCCGCGCGGACCGGCGCCGATGGGCTTCTACACCGACCCGAAACTGCGCACGCCGATCATGTCGATCCGCCGTGCCAGCGACGTGCCGGCGGCAGAGCGCACGCCGATCCAGGTGCTGCGCACCGATTCGAAGACCTTCGCCGATACGGTGGAGGCGCGACGCAATCGCGTGGATGATTTCTATAAGCGCCCGGCGGGGCATATCGATCTCTGCAATATTCCGGTGCCGGTGCGGTAGGAGCCTGGCTTGCTGCGCGTTGCGCGTGCTGAAGGTACGTCACTGTTCATGGGCGTTACTTTTCTTTGTACGCAAAGAAAAGTAACCAAAAGAAACGTTCCGCCGGTCGCGAGCCGGCGCTGCGCGCCGGTACCCTGCGCTCAAGGCGGATCCAAGATCAAAGGCAGAAGCGCTCGCTTCGCTCGCCGGGCCCGGCCCGGCACTACCAAGCATCGTCGTGCAGCTGTGGCTCTTGACCTTGGGTCCGCCTTGAGTGAGCCGAGCATCGCAGGGGAATCAGGGGCGAAGAGGTGCCGATGTCTGAGCGCAGCGAGTTCGGCACCGTCCCCTGATTCACCGAGAAGCGAAGGGGACCGACGTGCGAAGCGCGGCGGCTCGCGACCTGGCGGCGCGTTTCTTTTGGTTACTTTTCTTTTCGCGCGAAAAGAAAAGTGACGCCCATGAACAATGAAGCACCTTCAGCACGCGCCACGCGCAAAACGCCAACGCCTCAGCCCTTCTGACTCGCCGCCACACTACCCAGAATCAACGCACCGGCAATCAGCATCTGCACCGTCACCGCCTCGCCCAGGAACAACCACGCAAACGCCGCGCCGAACAGCGGAATCAGGTACGTCACCGTCGACGCGCGTGACGGGCCGATGCGGCCAATCAGGCGATAGAACATCAGGAATGCCAGGCCGGTGCAGGCCACGCCCAAGGCGATCGCTGCACCCCAGGCCTTCAGCGGAATGGCGGCCTGTGGCCAGTGCGTCACCGCCATCGGCAGCATCCACAGCGAGGCACACGACAGCGTGGCTGCCGCCGCCGCGGCCGATGGCAGGCCGGTCATGTGCCGCTTCACCAGGTTCACGCCCAGCCCGTACAGCAACGACGCCGCAGCGCCGGCGATCACTGCGGTACCAATACTCAGGCCGGACACCTTGGCGGTGGCCAGCACCACCACGCCGGCGAAACCAACCAGCAAGGCGCCGGCGCGGCGCATGCCTATCTTCTCGCCGAAGAACAGGAAGGCGATCAGCGCGGCGAACAGCACGGTCATCGCATTGCAGATCGCGCCGATCGCCGCCGGCGCCTGCTCGGCAGCATAGGCGAACAGCACGAACGGCAGCGCCGAATTGATCAGGCCGATCGGTGCGAGCCACAGCCAACGACGCGGCGGGAACTGCGCGCGGGCGCGCCACAGGAACGGCAGCAGCACCAGCGCGCCCAGCACCAGCCGCACCTCGACCAGCGCGAACGGGCCGAACGACGGAACCGCCACCCGCATGAACAGGAACGAGCAGCCCCAGATGGCGCCCAGCAGAGTCAATTCGAGCGGCGTGCGCCAGTCGCGCTCGACCGCCTGTGGGACCGCATTCATACCCTGCCTCCGTCCATCGTCTGTTTCTCGCCAAGGCAGACAGGATCGGGTGCAGACGCCCGCCGCACAAGCGCGTAGTATCGCTGCCAGCCACAAATATGGTTTGAGGCTCGCCGTGCAGCTACGCCCTTCCCTGCTCCCCGCACTGGCCGTCTTCGCGGTCGCGGCGCGCCATCAGAACTTCGCCCAGGCCGCGCAGGAACTGCACCTGACGGCCAGCGCGATCAGCCACCATGTGCGGCGCCTGGAAGAGGTACTGGAGACCCGGCTGTTCCTGCGCCATGCCCGCGGCGTGCGCCTGACCGCGGAGGGCCGGCAGTTGGCCGACGCCGCCAGCGCCGCCTTCACGGATGTCGCGGCGGTCGCCCATCATCTGCAGCCGGATGCCGACAGCGTGCCGCTGCGGATCACCACGCTGCGCTCGCTTTCCTACTGCTGGCTGCTGCCTCGACTGCCACGCTTCACCCAGGCCTATCCGCACATCCGCATCGAGCTGCACACCGGCAGCGGCCTGGATCGCTACGACGACAATGGGCCCGAGGTCGGCATCCGCTACGGCCTGGGCCAATGGCCGGGCCTGCGTGCGCAGCATCTGATGGACGACTACCTGTTCCCGGTGGCCTCACCCGCGCTGGCCGGGGTCGGAACGCTGGACGATCCGGCCCGCATCGCCGAGCTGCCACTGCTGACCGACCTGTCACCGCAGGGTTGGCGCGACTGGTTCCGTCACGCCGGCGTGCGCCCACCGTCGCCGCTGCCGCCGATGCACACCTTCGCCGACAGCACCGATGCGATGCGTGCAGCGGTATACGGCATGGGTGCGGTGCTGGCGCGCACCCACATCGCTCAACCCTACCTGCAGCGCTACGAGGTGGTGCGCCTGCCCGGCCCGGCGCTCAAGGCGCGCTATGCGTATCACGTGGTGCATGCCGAAGGACAACCACCCAGCCCCACCGCGCGCCTGTTCATCGACTGGTTGCTGGAGCAGGCGCAGGACGAACGCACGCCCATTCCGGCATTGCCGGACAGCCTGCTCGGGCGCCCGGCCACACGCGCCTGACTGCGCCCTCACCCGCTCTTTGCTTCACGCTGGCTAGGCTGCTGGCGAACCCACAACGTACCTATGCCATGGCCATGCTGCGACTGCGCATCACCGGAACCGAAGACGACGCCCGCGCCATCAGCGACCTGCTGCTCGGCCTGGACGGCATCGAACATGTCGAGGAAACCGACGACCTGATGCCGCACATGGACGACGACGATTCCAGTTCGGCCGGGCTGTCCGATGACATCGGCCCGGGCATCCACGAGCTGGAAGTGGAAGTCGGCAATGAAAGCACCGCGCAGAAGGTGCGCGATGCGGTGCAGGAGCTGGCCCTGGAACTGGATGTGTTCGTCGAGTACGAGACCGACGAGGGCTGATGCCGGCAGGCTACCGGCATCAGCCTTCACCTCAGAGGTTGGGGGGTAGCTTGCGACGACGGCGACGCCACCACGCCCGCACACCCCAGGCCGCGATCAAGGCCAGCACCGCCACCGGCAGCAGCGCGGCAACCGCGCGGATCAGGAACGCCACGCTGGTGCTGAGGATGCTGCCCGACTCGCTCAGCGCCTCACCGATTTCGCTGCGGCTGCGTTGGCCCGAGGTGGTGTCGAAATGGATCGTCACCAGCTGGGTATCGATGCGTCGACGTTGCTGCGCTGAATCCTTGTTGGCCTGTTCGACGCCGGCTTCGATCTCGGACAGGCGCGTGGTGATCGCCATCAGGTCCTCGATCTTCAGGTCCTTGCGGTCCTGGTAGGACAGCAGCCGCGCGTGCTCCTTCTCCAGCCGTGCCTTGGTCAGTGCCGTATCGGCCACCGCCTGAGCGAGGTCCTCGGCGCGCGTGTTGCGCGACTGCAGCGTGCCCCCCTCACCGGCCAACGCGATCAAGGGCTCAGTGCCCTTCGGCGCGATACGTACCTTGACCTCGCCGCTGGGCTGCTCGCCACTGCGCTGGTCGACCTGCAGCACCGCACAATCGCCGAACTTCGCGCTCTGGCAGGCCTGCGCCACCTGCTGGATGCGGGGTGCGATCTGCGCCGCTTCCAGCTGCACCTGCACGTCGTGTTCGTAGGCGAGGAATGCGCCTTCCGGTGAAGCGACGGCAGCTTCGGCGGCACTGGCGCCCGCATCGGCCGCTGCATCGCCGTGTTTGGCGCAGGCTGCCAATGCAAGCAGCAGCACCGGCATCGCCGCCACGCGCGTCCACGCGCGCATCGGCCTCACAGTGCAGCTCCGTCATAGGAAGTCACCGCCAGCGTGCCCAGATCCACCTGCGGCACGCAGCGCACGTTCACCGCCACCATCGGCGTGCCGGTGCGCGGGTCGACCGCTTCGCTGTAGGGCGCGACACCGCACTCACGGCAATGGTGATGGTCGATGTGGGCCTTGTTGAAATGATAGGTGGCCACGTCCGCCGGATCGGTGGTCAGCTGGAACGCCTCGCGCGGGGCAAACCACAGCAGGCTGCCGCGGCGGCGGCACATCGAGCAGTTGCAGTCGATGACGTCGCTGATCGGCGCCTCGGCCTGTACGGTGAATGCGATCCTGCCGCAATGGCAGCTTCCCTGGTATTCCATGTCCTGCGCTCCGCTGGAGGGTCCGTGTCTGCGCCCATGGTAATCCTATGGCACGGGGACAAAGCAGCCCCGGGGCCCTATGCTCGGGGTTTGACCCTGTACAGGAACGCCGATGCGCCCGCATCTTCTTGCCCTCGCCCTGGTCGCCGCCCTCGCCGGTTGCCAGCCGGCCGACGCCCCGACCAACGCTTCCACCCCGTCCACCAGCCAGCAGGCCGGTGACGCGGCGGTCGATGCCGCCTTCGCCGATCTGTCCAAGCGCGCCCTTGACACCTGGATGCAGCTGTCGCCGGTCAGCGCCACCCAGATCGGCGACCACCGCTACGACAGCGAACTGGACGACCTGAGCGCCGCCGGCCAGCAGAAGACCGTGGCGGCATACAAGGCGCTGCTGGGCGAACTGGACAAGATCGAGGTAGCCAAGCTGGGCCGCGAGAACCAGGTGGACGCGGCGATCCTGCGCAACCAGCTGCAATCGGAAATCTGGAACGCCGAAGTGCTGCAGTCCGGCAAGTGGGACCCGCAGCTGTACAACGGCATCGCCGGCAGCGCGATCTACGGCCTGATGGCCCGCGAGTTCGCGCCGCTGCCGGAGCGCCTGAAGTCGGCCACCGCGCGCATGGAAAAGCTGCCGGCGATCTTCGCCCAGGCCCGCGAGAACCTGGATCCGGCCCGCGTGCCGAAGATCCATGCCGAGACCGTGGCCAAGCAGAACAAGGGCATCCTCAGCATCGTCGATACCTTCATCACGCCGCACATCGGTGAACTGCCGCAGGCCGACCAGCAGCGCCTGCAGGCGGCCATCGACGGCCTGAAGAAGGCGGTGGACGAGCAGCAGACCTGGCTGGACAAGACCCTGGTGCCGAACGCAAAGGGCGATTTCCGCATCGGTGCGGAAAAGTACGACCAGAAGCTGAAGTTCGCGCTGAGCTCGTCGCTGTCGCGCCAGGAGATCGGTGAGCGTGCACGTGCCGAACTCAAGCGCGTGCGCGAAGATATGTACGGCATCGCGCAGACCGTGCTGAAGGACAAGCCGGGTGCGCCGGAAATGCCGGCGCAGCCGACCGACGAGCAGCAGCAGAAGGCGATCGAGGCCGCGCTGGAACTGGCCTACGCCGACAAGCCGGCACGCGACAAGGTGGTCGACGATGCCAAGGCCGCACTGGAGCAGTCCACCGCGTTCGTGCGCGAGCACGACCTGATGACGCTGCCCGATGCGCCGGTGGACATCATCCTGATGCCGGAATTCCAGCGCGGCGTGGCCGTGGCCTACTGCGATTCACCGGGCCCGCTGGACAAGAACCTGAAGACCTTCTACGCCGTGTCGCCGATTCCGGACGACTGGAACGACAAGCAGGTCGACTCGTTCCTGCGTGAGTACAACTCGCGCATGATCCACCTGCTGAGCATCCACGAAGGCACCCCGGGCCATTACCTGGAAGGCTGGCATTCGGCCAAGTTCCCCTCCACCCTGCGTGCGGTACTGCGTTCAGGCCTGTTCGCCGAGGGCTGGGCGGTCTACACCGAGCGCATGATGCAGGAGCAGGGCTACCTCAACAACGACCCGCTGTTCCACCTGGTGCAGCTGAAGTTCTACCTGCGCACGATCTCCAACGCGATCCTCGACCAGGGCGTGCACGTGGACAACTGGGATCGCGAGAAGGCGATGCACCTGATGACCCACGATGCGTTCCAGCAGGAGAGCGAGGCAGCGGGCAAGTGGGTGCGTGCACAGCTGACCTCGGCGCAGCTACCGACCTACTTTGTCGGTGCGCAGGAACACTTCGACACCCGCAAGGCGATGCAGGACAAGCTGGGCGACAAGTTCAACCTCAAGGCCTACCACGACCAGATGCTGTCCTACGGCGCACCGCCGGTGCGTTTCGCCCGCCAGCTGATGCTGGACCAGCCGATCGAGTGATCGCGCCGGTGTGAGCTGAATGATAACGGCCCGGGGAAAAACCCGGGCCGTTTTCTGTTCTGGCGGTTGCAAACTGCCATCCTGGCGGTGCGAACTGCCATCCTGGTGGGTGCGAACCTTGGTTCGCACCGCTTCTGCCGCCACTCAATCAGACGATGTGGATATACAGCTTCCTCGAGTCCAGTCTCAAATCGAGGAAGTACTCCACACCACACCCTCGGCAGGCAGCGGGACAATCCTCATCGCTCCCGCGTTGGTTCTCCGAGGCATCAGCCACCACCGGATATCTACAATCAAAACACGTAAAGGCAATGTTGCTGCCATGGGGGTCGGCCCATATTTCATCTCCATCACCGTCCATTACAAGAAAGTCCGTGATGTTCATGATTCACCGGGATCGCTTGGTTGATTGCTGGAGACTACCCGAATCCGAGCATAAGGGGCGCGAAGCTGCTTCCGTCTCATCACACTGCGACGCCGCCATCCATCCCGGATTCAAGGTGAATGCAACAGGTTGTTGAACTGCGCGTCACTGCAACCCGACTGCGCGCAGCCCGGCAGCATCAGCTCCACCCGGCCCGGCGGCTGTGCGTCGGTCAACGGGATCGCACCACGTAGCTGCTCGCGCGTGGGATAGACATACACCAACCGGTAACGCACTTCACCGGCCCCACGATCACGCCAGCGCTCGAACTGCAGCAGGCCGCCGATCGGCGTCTTCTCGTACTGCCCCGGCAGGCTGTAGTCCGTGATTCCCAACGCCACCAGCACCGAACCGATGTTGGAATCGTGGCCGACCAGCAGGCTCACCTTTGGCGATGCCGGGTCCTCGAACAACGCATTCACTCTTGCCAGCAGCGGAGCGGCCACATCGCGCGCCACTTCGGGCGTTCCGAACAGGATGTCCTGGTAGCGATTGCGGATCTGCGCCAGCGCCTGCCATTGCGCCTCGGTGGTCAACCGGCCCCAGCCTTCGCGGGGGACGCCACTGCCCTGGTAGTGCTCCATCAACAAGGCATCGACCAACCCGCTGGCCAGGGCCAGCGAACCGGACGCGCGTGGTTCCTTGCCCGGTTCCGCATTGAAGATCGTGTCGGCCAGCATCAGATGGCACTCGCTGTGCCCCGCACAGGCCGCCGACTGCGGGTAGCGGGTGATCTGCTCCACCACGGACAGTGCCGGTGCCAGTTCCGATGCGGCCAGCGCTCGCTGCATTGCCGACAGTGCGCGCTCGCGGAAGACCGTGTCTCTGTTGTGGATCACCGGATTGAACAACGGATCCATCGTGCCCAGCGCCATGCGCTGCTCGACTGCGACATGACAGCCCGGGAAGGCACCGGCAACGAAGAACTGCGCGGTGGCCTGGGTGCGCTGAAGGCTGTTGGCATGGGCGTGGAAGTCAGCCAGCTGCGGGCAACCCGAAGCCGGCAACAGCTGCGCCTGACGCAGCCACTGGCCCATGTAACGGCCCATGTAGACCTCCAGCACGCCGCCTTTGGTGGTGAGCTCGCCTGCGCCCACGTCCCAGCCTGGCCAGCGCTCCGGAGTGGCATTGGCCAGCGCGCCCGACGCCACCACCGGCGCGCGCAGGTTGTGGCGGCTGAGCAGGATGACCTGCTCAAGTGAGCCCTCACGTGTTCCGCTCACCTCGCCATTGTCCGCCATGGCTGGAACAGCGGTCACAAGGCTCGTCACCAGCGATAGGCAACGAAAGATACGGAAGTGCATCCGAGTCTTTGAGCACGATTGAACCTGCATCACTGCTCCTATAGTGCAGATAGAGTCTCGAGCCCATATCTGCTGATCAACGGTCGGCACGGCAATGTCAAAACGGTGAACAGACCGTTCTCCGAGCTACCGAATGGGGATGGTAGCACCGTCAACCCATGACCTCCCCGACACGCGATGCAAACGCATCCAGTCGTGAAATATCCAGTGATCGCCTCCCACTCGAGGATGCTCCCTGAGTCACGTCCTCGTCTGATTGATACACGCGAGCGCCGAACCGATCCAGGATCTCGACGCCGCCCTGCGCTACATCCCCGGCCCCGACATTCAAGAGAAGCTCCAGGCATCAGAACAAGCCACGGACACAACGCGCAGAGCAGCTTGCTCGACTACGAGACTGATGCAGAAATTAGAAGAGAAGTCCTACGCAACGAACCCGCTACCACTGACAGCAAGTAGCCATACGGACGGCGCATTCTTGATGCCGACCAAGGGATGTGCCCTGGTCATCAACACACACCTATAAAAGGAAATACGTCATGCACGCATCCGCAACCATTTCAGATCCAAGCGCCGTCGCCGCATGGATGAAATCATCCAGCGCAAATGCAAGATCCCTCGACGCAGTGTTTGAAACCGAGGCGGACGAAATCAAAGTAGCCGCATTCAGCAGTGACTGCTGCGGATCGAACAATTACGAAGAGCGCTGACAGACTCCGTTGATGGCACGCGGCGTGGATGCGTGTCATCAACACTATCAAACAGGATCAGAATCACGATGACTCGCAGTCATGACGGCATGAGCCGAATAGCACAAAGCCCAGAACAAAGCCGCATGCGATGCGATGGAACATTCCCCTTGCCAAACGACACATCATCATCGACCGCAATCATTGCCGCGACGACTCGATCCAATATTAATCGCGCTATCGAACTCCGCAGAAGGGGATTGATAACCGAGATAATTGGCACAGATCCCGCTTACTCGACAACGCCATCTGACGCGCTTCGCAAACTGGAGGGTGATGCGGGAATTCACACCATTATCGTGTTCAGTGACCAGCTTACATCCAGCCTTGACGCTCCTGTCTTGACGTCCCACCACGGGCAGCAGCGCTACCTGCCTCTGGTGGAAGGAGTCCTCAACAGCATCCACGAATTTCAAATCATGACAGGCACATGCGATGACACGATCACATTGCCACCCTGCTCACCCATCACTTCCGTTCTGCGCACTATTTCGAACCATCTGAATTCCAACCAGAAGCTTGGAGGAGACTGGCTCGCGCAACCAGTTCAGACCAAGCGATGGCCTGCTACACGGCTAGCCGAGAGCAGATTCCGTCAGCGTGTCTTTCACTCAGCTCTGATGCACATGTACTGGAAGCATCCTGACTTCAATCCCAAGCATTTCGATTGGCTCCATGGACAACTCAAGAACCTCTACCGCGCATCGCAGCGAGCAAAGGAGGTCCAGGATGCACGAAAGTCAAGCACATGAGAGTCGTCAGCCTGCCCCGGAGGCCACCTTTCGGCACAGCGTCCAGACAGAGCAACAGCTTGGATTGACCCTTTCCGATAGGGAAAGGAAAGCCATCCTCTCCGCATGCGAAGTCAGCGGACTCGATATGGATTCCTACTACAGCTGGTATCAATCGAAAGCCTCCATCAGCTCCCAGTTGGCTGACCTTTGCCGCCCGTCACTGTTGGAGGCGGTCCACAGCATCGACCGTTCCGACTACTCCTCAATCGATGGAAAGCTCCCTGCCGACAGGGGAGTTGTGATCGCACTGCCGCATCACGGCCACTATATCCTGTCTGCGGTCCGTCTGATGGAGCACATTCGCCATCGGCGTGACATCTACATCTTCTATGGCGACCCAAAGAACCATGCAGGCAACGAATTGTTCGACGACCTGTACCACCGGCTCTTCAATCACGCCGGATGCCGCGCGAGCATCATCCACTCGAATGCCAGAGGGATAGGCATAGCGCTTCGCGCACTGAAAAATAGAGCTGCAGTCATCATGATGCCCGATGTCCACCGCTTTCGCGAAGAAACCTATTGCATTCCATTTTTGGGGCGCCCCTTGGACATCATGCTGGGAACCGCCGCAATGGCGCGCAAAACCGGAAGTTGCATATTGCCAGCCATCTCCGTCGTTGACCGGGATCTTCGAGCAACTATTACTTTCGGAGATGCCATCGAGCCTATACAGACGCGAGCATCGCTTCCATCTGAAGTAGCTGACTACTGGACGATGGCTGAAGTCTATCGTTTCCTTGAGCGTGCAATGGGACTCAGGCCATCTATTGGCAGTACATCAGGCAACACTTCATGAAATCCTCCAAGTTCCCGATGTTCCACCCCGAAACAATCGATGAAGCTTGGCACATGTTCTCCAATGACCCGCGAACCAAGCCACACACGCGTTATACGGCATGCCTGGATTGAACATGGATAGATTTCATTCTCCTTCCATTACCTTGGCGGCCATCGCCCTGATGGCGATGGCGCCCATCAATGGATACGCAACGGATCAAGAGAATGCCGATGCAACTCATCTTCCTGCGATCCACGCGGTCCACTCAGCCCCCGGCCCGCGCATCTGGCAGTTCAGAAAAGGCTCTTCAACGCTGCTTGTACTGGGCACGATTCAACCCCTAAGAAAGAGCCTATCCATCGATACTCGCAGCGTTGAAGCAGCAATCTCGACGTCTGATGCAATTCTGAGCCCTCCGGGCGTGACCGTGGAGCACGATGGCGGGGTATTTCGCAGCCTCATTCTGTGGCCCGCCATCCGCAAGCTCAAGTTCCTTTCAGGTAGAAGAACGCTTCGTGACGAGCTCACCGAAGAAGAGTACACGCGATTGAGCGATCTCAAGATTCTCTATGGCCTGCATGACGCGAGCATTGAGAGGATGCGCCCAATGTACGCGGCTTGGAAAATTCATGATGCTGCACTGCAATTCAGTGGAGCCCGAGCCGGTGAGCCACTTTCTCGAGCCATTGACCGTATGGCCCGCGATCATGGGATCCCGATGATCAACGCCCGCTTCCCGATGCGGGTGAGAGGGGGCAGGGAAACTATCCAGAATTTTCACATTGACTCCGTGAAAGACCGCAAATGCTTCTCGGATGCCACATCAAGCCTGCGGCCCTGGCTCGATAACCTAGATGAGCTAGGTCATGCGTGGGCAGAGGGAGATATTGAATCGGGCGCGCTCCTGCATGCCCCTCCATCGCCCTCCCGGTGCTGGGCTCGTCTGACCAACGACGCGATCGCCACTACAATGAATATTGACCTTGATATCCAGAGACGAACTCACTGGGTTGCAGTGCTCCGCTCAACTACTTCGCGGCACAGTACGGTTTTCACCACTCTGCCCTTGGATGATCTTCTGCATTCAAGAGGCATGGCCGCGGTACTCGTGGACGAGGGATACATCCCCGATGCCAGGGTGTTCTTTGGCGATCAGCCGCGACCTCCAAACATCGGAGCAAGTGAAACCTCAAATCATCCGGACGGGTGACGATGTAACTTGGCACCTTGCAACGCGGTCACATCGAAGTCACTGATCGGCAGCCACAAAGCCACCAGTCTGCCGCGCCCACAAGCGCGCATACAGGCCACCGGCAGCAATCAGCTCGGCATGGGTGCCGGTCTCGACGATGCGGCCCTGGTCCATCACCACCAGCCGGTCCATGCGCGCGATGGTCGACAGCCGGTGCGCGATGGCGATCACCGTCTTGCCTCCCATCAACTGGTCCAGGCTGTCCTGGATCGCTGCTTCCACTTCCGAATCCAGCGCCGAAGTCGCTTCGTCCAGCACCAGGATCGGTGCATCCTTCAGCAGCACGCGGGCAATGGCGATGCGCTGGCGCTGGCCACCGGACAGCTTCACGCCACGCTCGCCGACGTGTGCGTCGTAGCCACGACGCCCCTGCCCGTCCACCAGCGTATCGATGAAGGCTTCGGCACGTGCTTTGGCTACGGCTGCACGCAGCTGCTCATCAGTCGCATCCGGGCGGCCGTACAGCAGGTTGTCGCGGATCGAGCGATGCAGCAGCGAGGTGTCCTGGGTAACCACGCCGATCTGCTGGCGCAGGCTTTCCTGCGTAACGTAGGCAATGTCCTGATCGTCGATCAGGATGCGGCCGCTTTCCAGGTCGTACAGGCGCAGCAGTACGTTGACCAGGGTCGACTTGCCGGCGCCGGACGGACCGACCAGGCCGATCTTCTCGCCCGGCTTCACCACCAGGTCCAGGCCGGCAATCACACCGCCCTTTTTACCGTAATGGAAGTGGACGTCCTGGAAATGCACGCCGCCTCGGGTCACCTGCAGCGGCACCGCATCCTCGCGGTCCTGCACGGTCAGCGGCTGGGCGATGGTGGTGATGCCATCCTGCACCGTGCCGATGTCCTCGAAGATGCCGTTGATGGTCCACATGATCCAGCCGGACATGTTGTGGATGCGGATCACCAGGCCGGTGGCCAGGGTGATCGCGCCGACGGTGATGTGGCCGCCATTCCACAGCCACAGCGCGAGACCGCAGGTACCGGCAATCAGGAAGCCGTTGACGATGGCGATGGTCAGGTCCATGCCGGTGGTGATGCGGGTCTGTGCGCGGTGCTTGACCGCCAGCTCCCGGATCGACTCGGCCACGTAGGCCTGCTCACGCCCGCCATGGGCGAACAGCTTCAGCGTGGGAATGTTGGTGTAGCCATCGACAATGCGGCCCATTGCCTTCGAACGTGCTTCCGAGGCGATCCATGCCCGTTCCTTCGCGCGCGGCACGAAGTAGACCAGGATCACCACGTAGGCCAGCAGCCACAGGATCAGCGGCAGCATCAGCCGCCAGTCGGCCTGCGCGAACAGGTACAGCGCGGTGCCGGTGTAGACCACGATGTACCAGAGCGAATCGACCATCTGCACCGCCGACTCGCGCAACGAGGTACCGGTCTGCATCACCCGGTTGGCCACGCTGCCAGCAAAGTCGTTCTGGAAGAAGCTCAGGCTCTGCCGCACCACGTAGTTGTGCATCAGCCAGCGCGAGCGGTTGCTCAGGCCGGGCACGATCGCCTGGTTCACCAGCAGGTTGTGCAGGCCGACCAGGATCGGCCGCGCGATGACCGTGATGAACAGCATCCAGCCCAGTTCATTGGCGTGGCGCTTGAAGAAGCCGGCACCCGGCTGCTCGGCGACCATGTCGACGATGCGGCCCAGGTAATCGAACATCGCCACTTCCACCAGCGCCAGCAGCAGGCCGGCGATCAGGGTCGCCAGCAGCACTGGCCACACCGGGCGCAGGTAGTGCAGGTAGAACGGCAGCACCTTGCGCGGCGGCATGCGCCCGTCCACGGGCGGGAACACCGGAATCAGGGATTCAAACCAACGGAACATTGCATTCCCTCGCCTCTTGCAAGCGGCGAAGTATCCCACGCCGGATGTGTACGCCAGCCGATGATCACCCGCTCCCCCGGTAGTCGCCCACCTTGGTGGGCGCCTTACCGCATGCCGACCAAGGTCGGCATTTACCCATCAGTCGGTGTGAACAGCAGGTCCTGGAAATCGAAGCTGAAATCGGTCAGGTCGGAGATCGACTGCATGCGCACCTCGCGTACCTTGCCGTCCGGGTCCAGGCTGAAGTTCACGAACGCGTCGGCGTTGAGCGAACGGTCGTCCCAGCGCACGATGAAGGTGTCGTGCTGCCAGTGCTCCAGGCGCCCGCTCAGCTGCGCGGTCTTCATGAAGCGCAGGCGCAGGCCCTTGCCCTCGGCACTGATCTGCATGTCGCCATACCAGCGGTCACGGAAGGTGCCGGTGTAGCCGGCCAGTGCCAGCGACGGCTTGCTGCCCTTGTCGCGCGCGCTCTGGTGCTTGGCCCAGGCTTCGTCGGCCTTGTCCTGGCCCTTGGCCACGGCCTTGGCATAGGCGTCCACCCAGTCGTGCTTCTCGCCGCCCAGATAGGCATCGAGCACGCTCAGGGTGATCGCATTGAACGCCGCGCCCACTTCCTGGTTGGTCAGCACCACCACGCCCAGCTTCTCGCCCGGCACCAGGGTCAGCCGCGAGACCATGCCCGGCCAGCCACCGGTGTGCCAGACCAGCTTCTGCCCACGGTAATCGCTCAGGCTCCAGCCTTCGCCATAGCCGGCGAAATTGGCTCGCGCCGGTGCCAGCTCCGGCACGCTCGGCGCCGGGATCGACTGCGGGGTGATCATCCGCCACATCTGCTGCTGGCTCTTTTCACTGAACAGCGGCGTGCCATCGGCCAGCTTGCCTTCGGCCAGCTGCACCTTCATCCAGCGCGCCATGTCATGCGCGCTGGAATAGATGCCACCGGCGCCGGCGTTGTTCGACCAGGTCAGCGGCGCAACGGTGCGCAGGTCCTTGAAATCGTACTTGGCGTGGCCGACCGCGGCCTTGTCGCCGGGCTTCAGGTGATCGGCGTTGTAGCGCGTGCCGGCCATGCCCACCTTGTCGAAGATGCGGGTCTGCAGGAACTGCTGGTAACTCATGCCAGAGACATGCTCGATCACCTGCTGGGCGACCGCGTACAGGATGTTGTCGTAGGCATAGCTTTCGCGGAAACCGCCCTTCAGCGGCACTCTGCCCAACCGCTCCACCACTTCGGCATTGCTGTAGGACGTGGTCGGCCAGAACAGCAGGTCACCAGCGCCCAGACTCAGGCCACTGCGGTGGGACAGCAGGTCACGGATCGTCATCTGCCCGGTCACGAACGGGTCGGACATGCGGAACGACGGCAGGTGGTCGATCACCTTGTCGTCCATCTTCAGCTTGCCGTCCTCGGCCAACAGGTTCAGCGAGGTGGCGGTGAACGCCTTGGTGTTGGAAGCAATGGCGAACAGCGTATCGGCCTGCACCGGTTCCGGCTTGCCCTGCTCGCGCACGCCCCAGCCGCGCTCCAGCACCACCTCGCCATCCTTGACCACCGCCACGGCAATGCCGGGCACGTCGAACTGCGCGCGCACGCGCTCGACGGTCGCATCCAGGTCCTGCAGCTGCGCCGGGGTGGCAGCACTCGCCATGGTCGTGCACGCCAGCAGCACGGCTCCTCCAATCCAGGGTTTCATCCAGCACGATCTCCGAACAGGGGTGGCGGCCATGTGCAGGCCGTCACCGGGGTTTCGCGGGATGGTAACGTTCTGCGGCGCACCCTGCCCTGTGCCATAGGAGGGGTGTCATGGGCGGGAACGGCCAACCGAGCAACGGCTCCACCATCATTCCGTGCCTGCGCTATCGCGACGCGCAGGCCGCCATCGACTGGCTGCAGCGCGCCTTCGGCTTCCATGCCCAGGCTGTCTACGCCGATGGCGATACGGTGTTCCATGCGCAGCTGACCTTCGGCAGCGGCATGATCATGCTCGGCTCGGCCGACAGGGAAAGCGCCTGGAGCCAGCATGCCGCGATGCCGGACGAGGTGGGCGGCCGCCAGACCCAGAGTGCCTGCGTGATCGTGACCGATGCCGACGCCCATTACGCCCGGGCCAAGGCCGCAGGCGCCCGCATCGTCATCGACATCGCCGACCAGGACTACGGCGGCCGTGGCTATGCCTGCGCCGATCCGGAAGGCTACCTGTGGAGGTTCGGCAGCTACGATCCGTGGCGCGCGGACCACGACCAGTGATCGCCGCAGCGATCCGCTGCGGCATCGGCGGCTGGGTGTTTCCCGAATGGCGCGGCGGCGTTTTCTACCCCGTGGGCCTGCCGCAGCGTGAAGAACTGGCCCATGCCAGCCGGGCCCTGCGCTGCATCGAAATCAACGGCACCTTCTACCGCACGCCCACCGCAGCACAGTGCGCGCAGTGGGCCGCGCAGACGCCGGAAGGCTTCCGGTTTTCGATGAAGGCACCACGCTACCTGGTGCAGCGCCGCGACCTGTCC
This sequence comes from Stenotrophomonas sp. 22692, assembly GCF_052045015.1. Lineage (NCBI taxonomy): Bacteria > Pseudomonadati > Pseudomonadota > Gammaproteobacteria > Lysobacterales > Lysobacteraceae > Stenotrophomonas > Stenotrophomonas sp. 22692. The sequence goes on along the minus strand of NZ_JBQEMR010000027.1, from coordinate 15,300 downwards.
AGCACGGTGGAGGCAGCTGCGCCCTTCCTGCAGGCCGCACTCGCACTCGGCGACCGGCTGGGCCCCCTGCTGTGGCAGTTCGATCCGCGGCATCCGGCCGACGCCGAAGCGCTGGAACGGCTGATGGCGCAGCTGCCCAAGCAGCTGGGCGGCGTGCCGCTGCAGCACGCCCTGGAAGTCCGCAATGCCGAGGCGCATGGCCCGGCACTGGTTACCGCCGCACGCGCGCATGGCGTGGCCGTGGTGATCGAGGACAGCGACGAGGCGCCCCTGCACGGCGATGTCAGCGCCGGCTTCGTCTACGCACGGATCAAGCGCAGCCAGGCCCGCTTGAAGGAGGGCCTGCTGGCGCCCATGCAGCAGCGCTGGGCCGAACGGGCCAGGCGCTGGTCGCGCGGCGAGCCGGTGGACGACCTGCCCTGCCTGGCAGGGCCCGCCCCTGAAAGCCCGCGCGAGGTCTACCTCCTGTGCATCGGCGCAGGCAAGGCGCGCAACCCGGCGGCAGCGATGGCGCTGCAGCGGCAGGTTGACCAGAGCAGTCATTCCACACGCGGGTAGCGCTGCGACGTTCGCCTTGCCTCACAATAGGCAGATGAGCACACCCGACACCCGCAAAGCGCTGTGGCAGATCCATTTCTGTGTCCTGCTGTGGGGTATCACCGCCATCCTCGGCAAGCTGATCACCCTGCCCGCATTGCCGCTGGTATGGTGGCGCATGCTGCTGGTGACGGCGATGCTGGCCCTGCTGCCACGGGTGTGGCGCGGGCTGCGTACCCTGCCCCTGCGGCTGGTGGCCGGCTACGCCGGCATCGGCGCGCTGGTCGCCCTGCACTGGCTGACGTTCTACGGTGCGGTGAAGCTGGCCAATGCCTCGGTGGCCGCCACCTGCATCGCGCTGGCGCCAGTGTTCACCTCGATCATCGAGCCATGGGTGGCCAAGCGGCCGTTCCAGCTGCGTGAACTGGCGTTCGGCCTGGCGGTGCTGCCGGGTGTTGCGCTGGTGGTCGGCGGCGTGCCCGATGGCATGCGCCTCGGTGTGTTGATCGGCGCGATCTCGGCGCTGCTGGTGGCAGTGTTCGGCTCGCTCAACAAGCGCATGGTCAGCCACGCGGATCCGCTCACGGTCACCGCACTGGAGCTGGGTGCGGGCACCCTCACCCTGACCCTGCTGGCACCGCTGATGCCCTACCTGCTGCCGGCGCTGGCCAGCCCGCTGTGGGTGGTTCCGGGCCTGCACGACGGCATCCTGCTGCTGGTCCTGGCCGGGTTCTGCACGCTGCTGCCGTTCGCCCTTGCCCTGGTCGCGCTGCGCCACCTGAGCGCCTACACGGTGCAGCTGGTGACCAACCTGGAACCGGTCTATGCGGTGGTGCTGGCGGTGCTGCTGCTGCGCGAGCAGCACGAGGTCACCCCGTGGTTCTACCTGGGCGTGGCGATCATCGTCGGCGCGGTGTTCCTGCATCCGCTGCTGAACCGCCGCAAGCCGGTGCAGCATCCGGAAATCCTTGGCACGGCCGAGGCACGCAACATCGCCGATTGAGCGCGTCCACGCAGGGCGTGGATGGCCGTATCAACGCTGCGGCCAGTGCCATGCCGGCGCATCCAGCAGGCCCTGCCCGCTCAGCAGCGTGCGGCCCTGTTCCTTGTGCAGGTGCAGCGAATGACAGCCGGGCGCTTGCTCCAGTGCTGCGATCAAGCGGCTGGCGTGTGACACCACCCACACCTGGCTGCGCGCACTGGCCGCGATGATCAGCCGCGCCAGCGCCGGCAGCAGGTCCGGATGCAGGCTGGTCTCCGGCTCGTTGAGCACCAGCAGCGGCGGCGGGCGTGGCGTGTGTAGCGCAGCAGCCAGCAGCAGGAAGCGCAGCGTACCGTCGGACAGTTCGGCCATCGACAACGGCCGCAGCAACCCCGGCTGGTGGAAGCGCAGGGCCAGTCGACCGTCCAGCTCTTCGAAGCCGACCGTGGCGCCGGGGAACGCATCGTCAACGCTGCGTGCCAACGCGACCGGATCTCCGATTTCGAGAATGGTCACCCAGGCTGCCGCCAGATCCCGGCCGTCGTGATGCAGCACCGGCGTGCGCGTGGCCATCGCCGGTTGTCGCGCCGGGGCATCGGCATCGCTGCGGAAATGGTCGTAGAAGCGCCAGCGACGGATGTACTCACGCAAGGCGATGGTTTCCGGCATGCGCTGCGGATCGCCGACCTGGGTGAACAGGCTGTCGAACAGCGACAACCGGTCATCCACGAGATCCCAGCCGCGCGCATGACGTTGCCGCACCATTGCCCCACGGCGATCAACCAGCAGGTTGGCGCTGCGCAGGAACGGCCCGGCCCAGATCGCCTCCACCTTGATCTGCGGATCCAGCGCAAACGCCGAATGGCTGGGCGGCGGGTAGCCCAGGTCGATGGCATAGCCGAATTCGTCGGTGGTGAAGCCGAGCTTCAATCCCACCGATGCCTGCCGAGGGCCACCCTGCAGCGGGATCTCGCCGGCCGCGACCCGGCGATCGATGGATTCGGGGCCGGCCCACAGCGCCGAACCCAGCCCCCCTTCGCGGGCCAGCACCGCCGCAACGCCGCCCTGTGCGGTCTCCGCCAGCAGGCGCAGCGCGCGGTACAGGCTGGACTTGCCACTGCCGTTGTCACCGGTCACCACGTTCAACTGCTGCAGCGGCAGGACCAGCCCGTGCAGCGAACGATAGTGGGCGATGGCCAGGGTCTGCAGCATGGTCGGCGTCCGTGGGAACAGGAACGGCATATTCGCCGGGCACAATCGCACAGGCCGCGACACGGCGTTATCCCATCGGCAAAATCATCCACGCATGGCGTGGACCTACTGCATGCAGGGCTCAGCCCGCCCGTTCCACCCGGTTGCGACCGTTGCCCTTGGCCCGGTACAGCGCATTGTCGGCGCGCGCCAGCATGTCATCCACGCTTTCACCTGCCTGGTGCTGGGCAACGCCGATGCTGATCGTGACCGGGAAACCCAGCGGAAGGTCTGCCACGGCCAGGCGCAGGAACTCGCATTGCAGTTCGGCTGTGTGCAGATCGGTGCCCGGCATCACCGCCACGAACTCCTCACCGCCATAGCGCGCGGCCATGCCACGGCCGGCAAAGTGCGAGCGCAGCAGCACGCCCAGCTCGGCCAGCACCCGGTCGCCGGTGGCGTGGCCCTGGAAATCGTTGATGTGCTTGAAGTGATCGATGTCCAGCAAGGCCACGCAGGCCAGTCCCGGCTGCCCATCGATCTCCGCCACCGCCTCTTCCAGTGCCGCCGCCATCGCGCGGCGGTTGGGCAGTCCGGTCAACGCATCGGTGCGGCTCTGCTCGGCCAGGTCGGCATTCTGCGCCAGCAGTACGTCCTGGTACTCCGACAGCAGGCGCTCGTAGTCATCGCGTTCCAGCATGTGCTTCTGGATGTCGAGCGCGAAACGGCGCAGCTCCATCACCAGCATCACCTGCCGTGACAGAGCGGCCAGTGCCTCGGCCTTGTCGCTGGGCAGGTGCTGCGGATGTGCATCGAACACGCACAACGTACCCAGTGGCAGGCCATCGGAACTGATCAGTGGCGCACCGGCGTAGAAGCGGATGTGCGGGTCACCGGTCACCACCGGGTTGTCGTGGAAGCGGATGTCCTGCAACGCGTCCTCGACCACCATGATTTCCTGCGGCTGCAGGATGGCATGGCCACACATCGATTCGCTGCGCAGGTTCTCCGCCGCGTCGATGCCCTGGATCGACTTGAACCACTGCCGCTCGACATCGATCAGGGTCACCGCCGCCATCGAGGTACCGCAGACCGCCTTGGCGATCGCCACCAGGTCGTCGAATGATTTTTCGCGTTGCGAATCAAGGATGCGGTAGCGGTACAGCGCCTCGAGCCGAAGGGCTTCATTGGCAGGCTTGTCGGGCTTGATCATGCAGCGTCACATTCCGGCAGGTCACTGCGGAGTCTAGCCGATGTAGAGCCGAGCCCATGCTCGGCTGCACCCGGACAAAAGGGCAGCCGAGCAAGGCTCGGCTCTACAGAGGCCGTTTACCAGTCCAGCTGCTTCGGCAACAGGCCCTGCAGCTCCTGCTCGGTCAGGTTGCGCCACTGGCCCGGCTTCAACGCGCCGATCTTGATGTTGTCGATGCGCACGCGGCGCAGCTGGGTCACGCGATAGCCGAATTCGGCGGCCATCAGGCGGATCTGCCGGTTCAGGCCCTGCTGCAGGGTGATGCGGAAACCGAACTTGGCGATGCGCGAGGTCTTGCACGGCAACGTCATCTGGTCGTGGATGCGCACACCGCGCGCCATGCCGCGCAGGAACTCATCGGTAACCGGCTTGTTGACCGCCACCAGGTACTCCTTCTGGTGGCCGTTCTCGGCACGCAGGATCTGGTTGACGATGTCGCCGTTGCTGGTCATCAGGATCAGGCCTTCGGATTCCTTGTCCAGGCGCCCGATCGGGAAGATGCGCTGCTCGTGGCCGACGAAATCGACGATGTTGCCCTTGACCGAGGTTTCGGTCGTGCAGGTGACACCCACCGGCTTGTTCAGCGCAATGTAGACATGGCGGCGGGCGCCGGGCTTGCGGGCCACGCGCGCGCGCAGTGGCTGGCCGTCGACCAGCACCTGGTCTTCGTCGCCCACCACCGCGCCAGTGCCGGCCGGATGGCCGTTGACGGTGACCCGGCGGGCGGCGATCAGGCGATCGGCCTCGCGGCGGGAGCAGAAGCCGGTGTCGGCGATATGTTTGTTGAGTCGGGTGGTCATCGGCCTATTATCCGGCATCGCCGCCCGCAGCGCTTCATGCCAGGCCGGGCGGATCGAGCTCTTCACCGTCGAACACCCGGTTGCGGCCGGCGCGCTTGGCCACGTACATGGCATGGTCGGCCCGCCGCAACAGCCCGGCCAGATCGTCCTCGCCAGGCCGCCACTGCGCCAGGCCGATGCTGGCGGTCACTTCCAGTCCCGGCACCTGCAGGGCCTGCCCGGCCTCGGTGATGCGCTGGCGCAGGCGGTCCAGCCGCGCCGATGCCGCCTCGCGCGGCATGCCGGGCATCAGCAGCAGGAACTCCTCGCCGCCCATCCGCACCACTTCGTCCTGGCTGCGCACCGCAGCGCGCAGCGCGCGTGCCACCGCCACCAGTACCTGGTCGCCCACGGCATGGCCGTGGCGGTCGTTGATCTCCTTGAACAGGTCGATGTCGAGGAAGCCGATCACCAGCGGGCCACGCTCACGGTCGACCTGTGCCAGGTGACGGGCCAGCTGCTGCAGGCCGGCGCGGCGATTCGGCAGTCCGGTCAGGCCGTCGGTTTCGGCCAGCTGACGCAGTTCATCGCGCTGCTGGCGCAGTCGGCCCAGCCGCTGGTTCATGGCATAGGCGGCCATCATCAGCAGCCAGGTCACCGCCAGCTGCAGTGCTTCGACCCGGTACTCCAACAACCATTCCGCACGGCAGACATCGGCGATGATCAGGACCAGCATGGGTGCCAATGCGGCCAGTCCTGCCTGCGACCAACGGTTGCCACGCCAACGTGCCCATACGCCCATCAGCAACGCCAGGCCACACCCCAGCAGATAGGACACCTGCAGGCCCTGCGCGACCCAGGCCAGCTGTTCCCAGCGCAGCCACGGCACCAGGACGGCCAGCGCCACCAGGCCCCACAGCACGGTCGCCTGCAGCGGCCGCGACCGTGGCCATACGCGGTCACCGCCGTTCAGCCGCCACAGTGCCGGCAGTACCAGCGCCTGCGTGGCGGCGGTCAGCGAGAGCAGCCACCAGGCCCCACGCTCCCCCACCGGCAGCCACGGTTCCGGGTAGCCGCTGAGGCCACCGAGGATCGCCTGCCACAGCACCAGTACCGTGGTGCCCGCGACGTAAACCAGGAAGCTGCGATCGCGCGTGGTCAGGAAGGCCATCAACGCCGACAGCGCCAGTGCGATCGCCACGGCGATGCAGGCAGCACGCATCAGCAGGCGGGCGGTGTCGTTCTGCTGCACCGGGCTGGGCGCGCCCAGCCGCAGGGTCGGTACCCAACGTGTCTTCAGCGGTGTCTGCCAGGAAACCAGGAACGGCTCATGGCTGCCGGCCGGCGGTACGGCCACCAGGCCGATGCCTGCACGGAAGCGCGAATCACGGGTGCGGGCGTCGTGCATGTTGCCGCAGATTTCGCGGTCACCGTGCTGTACCCGCACTTCGCCGGCAAAGACATTGAACACGTCCAGCGCCTGTGGCTGGCCCGACCAGCCTTCCTGCGGAGCCGTCACCAGCACCTGCTGGCGCGGGCCCGACAGCATGTGCGGCGTGCACGCACGATGCGGGGTGGGCTCATCGGTGGCGCCACCGACCAGCAGGTAATCGCGCCCCGATTCCACCGCTGCGGCCTGCAGCGGCCACGGCGTCGCCAACCACGCCAGCAGTACGACCAGCACCGCTCCCGTTCCGTACTGCCACTGCCTGCCGCCCACGCCACATCCTGTTGTTGCTTACGCCCGCGCCCACTGCGCGTCGCCCCTGGCCGGCATTATCGCAGCCGGACGTACGCCGCACGTGTAGACCAAAGTCGCCGCCACGCCGTTCAGCCAGCCCCCGGCGGCCCCTTCACCGCGACCAGCCGCACCGGGCGCAGATCGGCCAGGGTCAGCCGCTCCAGCGGCTGCGGGCGTTCGATGGCATAGCCCTGCAGGCCCTGCACGCCAAGCCGGGTCAGCGCACCGGCAACCTCGGCGGTCTCCACCCACTCGGCCACCACTTCCATCTGCAGCTCGCGCCCGAGCTCGCTGATCGCGCGAACTGTGGCGTGGCTGACTGGATCAGTATCCATGTCCCGCACGAAGGCGCCGTCGATCTTCAGGATGTCCGCAGGCAACTGGCGCAGATAGCCGAAAGAAGACAGGCCGGAGCCGAAGTCATCCAGTGCCATCCGGCAGCCCCGCGCCTTGACCGCATCGATGAATGCACGGGCCTGGGTGAGGTTGCTGATCGCCGCAGTCTCGGTGATCTCGAAGCACAGCTTGGAGGCCAGCGCGCGGTTGCGCTCGAGCAGGTCGCAGACGAAGGCGAGGAAGCCGGGCTCGGCGATCGACTGCGCCGACACGTTGACGTTGCACAGGCCCAGCTGCCGGACGTGTGCCGGGCACACCTGCAGGTGGCGGAACAGCAGGCCGAGCACGTGCCGGTCCAGCGCCACGGCCATGCCATAGCGCTCCACCGCCGGCATGAACTGGCCCGGCAGGTGCAGGCTGCCATCGCTGCCGCGCATGCGCACCAGCACTTCGTAGTGCAGGTAGGTCGGATCGCCCACGCGGGCGATGCGTTGCGCATACAGCAGCATGCGGTTCTCGGCCATCGCCAGGCTGACGCCCTGCAACCGCTCGGCTTCCCGGCGGCGCTCCTCCAGCGCCATGCGGTTCTCATTGAAACAGTGCACCCGGTTGCGACCGGCCTGCTTGGCGGCATAGCAGGCGCTGTCGGCAGCACTCATGAGCCAGTTCGCATCGGGGGCGTCGGCGCTGACTTCAACCACACCGATGCTGCAGCTCAGCTGCGGGCTGCCCTCGCTGATCGGGAACGTGGCCTGGCCCAGGTTGCGGATCACCCGCTGCAGCACCCGCTTGGCCTCGTCCTGCCCGGCATGGGCGAGGAACACGGCGAACTCATCGGCGCCCAGGCGGCCGACCCAGTCACCGTCACGCACTGCAGCCACCAGATAGTCGGCGAAACTGCGCAGCATCTGGTCACCGGCGGCGTGGCCGAAGCTGTCGTTGACCAGCTTGAAGTGGTCCAGGTTGATGTAGCACAGCGCATGCGTGCCGCCGTCGCTGCGCACCTGCAGCAGCGAACGTTCCAGCAGCCGCTCGATTTCGCGCCGGTTGATCAGGCCGGTCAGCGGATCGTGGCTGGCGTGGTGTTCGATCTCGCGCGCCAGGGCATGGTTCTGGCTGACATCCTCGATGATCGCAAACACCGACAGGCCACCTCCCGCGCTGCGCACGCCGGTGCCACTCCAGCGCCCCCACACCAGGCTGCCATCGCGGCGGCAGAAGCGCAGCTCACTCGGCCGCAGCTGCCGGTCCCAGTCAATGCGGCCGACGCCATCGATGACCAGTTCGCCTTCCATCAACAGATCACCGAGCGACATCTGCAGCAGCACGTCGCGTCGGTAGTCGAGGATATCGGCCATCGCCTGGTTGGCTTCGATCACCTTGCCGTCGGTGTCGAGCTTGAGCATGCCGACATTGGCCTGGTAGAAGGCCGCACGGAAGCGGCTTTCGTGCTCGGTCAGGTCCTTGCCGACGCGGCGCGCCAGCGCGACAGCCATCAGGCTGATCGCCAGCACCGACAGCCCACCGACCACAAGCGTGGCGATCCGCACCATCGTGGCCATGCGCAGCAACGCCTGGGAAAATGCCTGTGCCTGCACCTGCAACCGCCGGTCCAGATCACGCAGCTGCTGCAGGTACCGGTCGCGGTCCGCCACTGGCAGCGCCCCCTGGGCATGCCCCGACTGCAGCTCGGCGACCAGCCGCTGCACGGCCAACAGGTCATCATCGGTCTGTCGCCACAGCGTGCTTGCTTCCCGGAATGCACCGATGTCGCGTGCATAGCGGAACGAGAACACCAGGCGCGGAATATCGGCGCGCGCGTTGCCGCCCTGCAGGAAGCCCTGCCTGGCCTTCTCCTCGTCCGGTACCGCCTGTTCCAGCGCCAGCCGGGCCTGCAGATCCCCCAACGGAATCCGCAGCGCCTGGCGCGCGTCGTCCAGGTCCTGGGCATCACCGCGCGCCAGATAGCGGCTGAGTGCGGCGGTCGCATCCTGCTGACCACGCGACCAGTAGCCCTGGCCGGCGATCCATGCGGTGGAGGCCGCCTGCAGCTCCTGGATCAAGGCGGACAGCGCGACCAACCCGATCGCCATGCCCGTCAACAACGCAAAGCGCAATCCCAGGCCACGGGTCATCGGCACCCGCCGGCTCTGCTGGTCCGTGCCACTTCTACCCATCCCGGATCCCCCCGAATGTGCTGCGGTGACAACCTCCCTTGGAACCGGCCCAGCCTATGACCGGCAATGTGTGGGCCATGCGAAAAAGGGGACGGAGGGGATTAAGTCGTTTTCGGCATAAGCGCGCGGCCTGCCATTTACGACTTCATCCCCTCCGTCCCCTTTTCCTGTACGCCAGCCCGGAGGCTGGCGTTGATCAGGACGGCTGCGGGTGCGGCTTAGAAGCTGCGCGGACCGCGCGGCTTGAAGCCGTCACGACGCGGCGGGCGGCTGTCGCGGTCACCGCCGCGGTCGCCGCCGTGGCCACCCGGACCACCCGGACCACCACGACGCGGGCCACCTGGGCCGCCCGGACCACGCTTGTCGAAGCGCGGCTTGAACGGACGCGGGGCCGGGTTGGTGTCTTCACCCGGGGCCAGCGCACGCATCTGCAGCTGCTGGCCGGACACCCACACTTTCTGCAGGTGCGACAGCACGTCCGGCGGCATCTGCGCCGGCAGGTCCAGCAGCGAGAAGTCGTCGTGGATGTCGATGCGGCCGATGAAGCGGCTTTCCAGTCCGGCTTCGTTGGCAATGGCGCCGACGATGTTGGCCGGCTTCACGCCATGCTGGTGGCCCACCGAAATGCGGTAGGTCTCCATGCCCTGCTCCGGTGCACCACGCGGCGGAACCTCGCGGCGCGGACGCTGCTCGAAACCACCTTCGGCGTCGTCACGACGCGGGCCACGCTCAAAGCGCGGACCACGCTCGTTGCGGTCGAATCGATCGCCACGCTCCGGACGGTCGCCACGGTCGAAGCGCTCGCGCGGCGCGCGCTCTTCACGCGGGGCGCGCACCGGCGGCTGCAGCAGGAACGGGGTGTCACCCTGCAGCAGCTTTGCCAGCGCGGCGGCGATCTCGATGGCGGGCACGTTCTGCTCGTTCTCGAAGCGCTCCAGCAGCTGGCGGTAGAAGTCCAGGCCACCGGCGCCGAGGGTTTCGCTGATGCGCGAGGTGAACTTGTTGATGCGGGTGTCGTTGACCGCCTCCACGCTCGGCAGCTGCATCTCTTCGATCGGCTGGCGGGTAGCGCGCTCGATCTGGCGCAGCATGCCCTTCTCGCGCGGGGTGGCGAACAGGATCGCCTCGCCGCTGCGGCCGGCACGGCCGGTACGGCCGATGCGGTGCACGTAGCTTTCGGTGTCGTACGGGATGTCGTAGTTCAGCACGTGGCTGATGCGCTCCACGTCCAGGCCACGGGCGGCCACGTCGGTGGCCACCAGGATGTCCAGCTTGCCTTCCTTCAGCATGGCGATGGTGCGCTCACGCTGGGCCTGCTGCATGTCACCGTTGATGGCGGCAGCGGCCAGGCCACGGGCCTGCAGCTTGCTGGCCAGTTCTTCGGTGCCGGCCTTGGTACGCGCGAAGATGATCATCGCGTCGAACGGCTCGACTTCCAGGATGCGGGTCAGCGCATCCAGCTTGTGCATGCCGCTCACCCACCAGTAACGCTGGCGGATGTTGGCCGAGGTGGTGGTCTTGGCCGCGATGGTCACTTCCACCGGGTCCTGCAGGTAGGTCTGCGCGATGCGGCGGATCTGCGGCGGCATGGTGGCCGAGAACAGGGCCACCTGGCGCTGCTCCGGCAGCTTCTTCAGCACGGCTTCGACGTCGTCGATGAAGCCCATGCGCAGCATTTCATCGGCTTCGTCCAGCACCAGGGTTTTCAGCTCGGACAGGTCCAGGGTGCTGCGGTCCAGGTGGTCGATCACGCGGCCGGGGGTACCGACCACGATGTGCACACCACGGCGCAGGGCCGACAGCTGCTGGCCGTACGGCTGGCCGCCGTACACCGGCAGCACGCGGAAGCCCGGGATCTTCGACGAATAGGACTGGAACGCCTCGGCAACCTGGATGGCCAGCTCGCGGGTCGGTGCCAGGATCAGGGCCTGCGGCTTGATCTGCTGCAGGTCGATGTTGGACAGTACCGGCAGCGCGAACGCGGCGGTCTTGCCGGTGCCGGTCTGGGCCTGGCCCAGCACGTCGCGGCCTTCCAGCATCGCCGGGATGGTGGCGGCCTGGATCGGCGACGGGGTTTCGTAGCCGATGGCGGTGACCGCCTGCATCACGGGCTCGGACAGGCCGAGCTGCGCAAACTGCAGCGGCGCTTGGGAATCTTGGGACATGGGGAACTCCGAAGACACTGCCGTCTTCCTGGCAGTGCGATAAAAAAGGTGATGGTCCGCGCTTTGGGCGCCCTTCTTATCGCGTGCCCTGGCGCTGCTCGGTTGGAGGAGATTTCACTCGCTCAGAGCGGAATCATACCGCATTGATCCTGAACAAGGCGTACAGCTTGCCATGCGCGTGTCGTCATGCCCCGTGCTGGCGCACAATACGCGCCCTCTTCCCCGGCCCGGCCGCTGGCCCGCGCCCCTTCCCAGGAAACCCGCTCCATGCAGATTCTCGAATTCGACCTCGACGGTGACTACGTCGAACTCAAGCAGTTGCTGAAGCTGGCCGACCTGGTCACCAGCGGCGGCGAAGCCAAGATGGTCATCGGTGACGGCCAGGTGCGGGTCGATGGCGAAGTCGAACTGCGCAAGGCCTGCAAGATCCGCGCAGGCCAGGTGGTCGAATTCGCCGACAGCCAGATCCGGGTGCTGGCTGCCGGCTGATCTGAAGCTGTTCAGGCCACGCGCTGGGTCAGGTGCGAGGCAATCAGCTGCCTGAACGGTGCTACGCCCTGCGCCAGGCGCAGGCCGGCCGCCCGCAGCAGGCGCGCCGGACGGCGATCGTCGGTGTACAGGCTGGCGATCGCATTGGTGGCCTCGTACAGCGGCCGCGACGCCAGCCGGTGACCGCGCTGGTAGCTGGCCAGCATGCCGGCCGCGGCAATGTCGGCACCGCGACGCTGCTGCTCGACGATGCCCTGCGCCAGCCGCTGTGCGCTGGCCAGTCCCAGGTTGAAGCCATGCGCGGTGACCGGGTGCATGCCGACTGCGGCATCGCCGATCAGTGCCGAACGCCCGCCGACAAAGCGGTGCGCATACACACCTACCAGCGGATACGCCTGCGGCGTGGCCACCGGCTGCATGCGGCCCAGGCGATGTTCGAAGCAACCGCTGATGGCCTCACCGAAGGCCACCTCATCCATTGCCAGCAGTTCTTCAATCTGCCGCGGCGGCAGCGTGATCACCGCCGACGCCTGGCCCTCGTTGAGCGGCAGCAGCGCCATCGTGCGGCCGTAGCCGAACCATTCCCAGGCAGTGTGGTGATGGTCGCGCTCGACCTGCATGCGGCACACCAGCATCGACTTGCCGAAGTCGCGCATCTGCGCACCGATGCCGAGCATGCGGCGGGTGGCGGAGAAGCGGCTGTCAGCGGCCACCAGCAGCCGCGCATGCAATTGGCTGCCGTCATCGAGTTTGACCACATGGCCCTGTGCATCGGCCTGCACGCCCTGCACCTTGCGCCCGTCGAACAGCTCCAGGCCGTCCTGGCCCTGCACGGCATCCCATGCAGCACGGCGGATCAGATGATTGGGCACCAGCCAGCCCAGCGGCTGGCCGTCGACCTGGCTGCTGGCGAAGGTCAGCGCGAACGGCGAGCCACCATTCATCACCTTGGCATCGCGCAGTTCAGCGACTTCGGCGTGCGGCAGGCGCTGCCATAACCCCAGCTGCTCCATGCTCTGCCGCGAGGCATGGGTCAGCGCGATCTCGCGGCCATCGAAGGCGGCTTCGGCCAAGGCTTGGCGCGGCTGCACTTCGACCAGCCCGACCTGCAGCCCGCTGCCGGCCAGCGCGCGCGCGAAGCACAGGCCTGCCGGTCCGGCGCCGACCACCACCACGTCCATCCTGCGCATGCGCGCCTCCTGCCGTTGATTCAGTCCGGGCCAGCATAGCGCCACACACCTGACCGGCCTTGATCTGGATCAGGCCCGGGTCACAACAACGCGAACACCAGCGCCAGGATCGACAGCAGCGACACCAGCCACACCAGGCTGCGCACGTAGGGCACGCCTGCGGCATACAGCGGCAAGTAGGCCACGCGCGCCCAGAAGTAGGCCTGCGCGGCCAGCGCGGTGGTGTCGTTGCCGCGCCCAGCCACGACCACTGCGATCGCGGCGGCGGCGAAGAACGGGAAGGTTTCCAGGAAGTTGGCCTGGGCCCGCTGCAGGCGACCGGCCAGCGGGCTGACCGGCTTCGCTTCGCCATCTCGCGCCGAAGCATTCCACTTCATCCCGCGCTCGCGGGTGACCACGGTGGAGGTGGCGAAAATGTAGACAAAGCCCAGCAGCACCGACCAGGCCAGCATCGTCAGTTCAGTTGCCATCATGCATCTCCTCAGGGTGCCGACGCACGCAGGCTGTAACCGGCCAGGCGCCACACCTGGTCCTCGTCGAAACGGAACGAGACCAGCTCGCGCACCGGCTGCGCGCTGTTGGCGAAACGGGTCGGGAAGCTGACGTTGATGTACAACCCTTCCGGCACCGCAGCGCCGGCGCTGTACTTGACCCGGGTAATGGTCGGCTGGCCGCGGCCGGCCAACGCACCCAGGCGCGAGCGCTCGCTGGTCAACTGGCTGACGAAGGCGGCCTTCGGTACCGCACGTCGCGCGACGGCCGAAGCGCCGTCCCACAATTCGCCTGCGCGGTTGGCATCCACCAGCTGCGCCGCCTTCACTGCGGCCGCACCCATTTCCGCGTCCTGTTTCTGCACCTGCGCCTGCTGCGCGGCGGTCAACACCGGAGCGTCGGCGGTAGCCGGTTTTGCAGCCGCTGGCGAGGCCGGTGCCGGGCGCGCGGGTGCCGGGGCGGGCGTGGCCGGCGCAGGTGCCTGCGCCAATGCGGTCAGGGGCAGCAGGGACAGCAGCAGGAGCACGCGCTTCATGGACACCGCCGGTTCTCGGGAAAGAACCGCAGTCTACGCCAGCGCGGTGAGCTGTTCGTCAGCGCGCGTTGGCGCTGCCTTCCACCGTGGCGGCATCGGCCTGCGCGGCAGGCGTGCCGGAATCTGCCGGCGCCTGTTCGGCCACCGGCGGCGGCTCCGACGGTGCCGGCGGCAGCGTTGCCACGTCGATCTCCGACAGCGGGCTTTCTTCCGGGCACACTGCATCCGGGAAACCGAAGCGCTGCTTCAGTGCCTGGCCGCAGCTGTTGATCGATTCCATGTCGGCGCCTTCGCGCTTGCACTGCTGGTCGAAGGCGATCAGGAACGCGTCCTTGCGCTGCACGAAATCATCGCCGCAGGCCCGCATCTGCTTGATCCGTTCCAGATCGTCCTGCACCGCGTTGGTGCCATCCAGGCCGTACTGGCGCAGCTCGTCCGCGGTCAGCAGGCGCAGGCTGCGGTTGGGCACGGTCATCATCAGATCAGCCACGCCCACCGCCACGCCGTTGCGCTGCAGGTAGTCCTTTACGTTGTCGTAGACCTCGTGCAGCTCGCGGTTGAGTTCTGCGCGCGAGGTGGCCTTGGAGCTGATGCGCATCATGCGGTGGATGCCAACCTTGCCTGACAGCAGGCGGTTGTCACCGGCGGCCAGCACGAACACGCAGGCACTGTGGCAGATCGAGCCTTCGCGCACCCAGATGGTCCAGCCGGATTCACCGATACTGTCACCGGCGACAATCGCCGATTCCACCTGGCCCCCGCTGGAATCCAGGTCGAGGATGCGCTTGTGGATCTTCTGCTGGTCGGCAACCACGGCCAACCGCCACATCATCTCGGCGAAGCCCGGGTTGATCTTGCCGGCGTAGCGCACGCGCATCAGGCCACGTTCGGCGCAGGGCGCCAGCGCCTGGCTGATCTGCTCGCGCTGCAGGCCTTCCAGCTCGACACCGTCGCCCGCGTCACCGGCATATTCGGTGCTGCAGCTGACCCACGCACGCCCGTTCTCCAGCTGCGCCTGCGGCCACGGCCGATCCGCCCGGCTGCGCGGCGGCGCCGGCGGCGGTGGCGCATCGGCGGCGTTGATCGACACCATGTTCTCGCCATCACTGGCCGGTGCCCGCGCCGCCTTGTCGGCAGCGGTCACATTGCCCGGATTCTCCAGCTGACTGCAGCCCGCCAGGGCCAGGCACAACAGGGGCAACCAGCGGAGTTTGGCGGACATCGGGCAACCGGATTTCAAGGGAGCAAGGGCCACAGTCTACCCGTCCGGGGCGCGCATTCAGCGCGTGGTACTGAACCCCTTCTGACCCTTGGGAAAGCGTGTCGACCAAGGTCGACACCTACCAGAGCGGGATGCCCTTCCGACAGATCGCAGGAACCTGTCGAAGGCGGGGTGGGTCCGGTTGCGGGAGTGTCCGCGGCATGGATGCCGCG